>RZYT01000337.1 GCA_009930195.1 Spirochaetia bacterium
GGGGTTGACGTTGAGTCATTGATACGACCACGTCCGGGTGGTGTGGTCTTTACCAATATGTTGTCAAAGGGATTCCGTCAGATTGCCCCGGCTCCAATGGGAAGCGCACCTCTCCAGATGATGGAATTTGTCCAGACCCAGTTGGAACAGAGGAGTGGAGTTACCCGTTACAATCAGGGGCTTGACGCAAAGTCCCTAAACAAAACTGCCACAGGTATTTCGGCAATCATGAATGCTTCCGCTCAGAGGATCGAGCTAATCGCACGGATCATGAGCGATTCCATCCGAAGACTCTACAAGATGATGCTTGAACTGAACCAGCAGTTCATTGATCAGGAGATGGTGGTCCGAATCTTCAATGAGTCACTGGAGATCGCACCGGATGACCTTGCCGGGAATTTTGACGTTGAGGTCGATATCGGAGGAGCGACAGGGAAAGAAGAGACGGAAGTCGAGCAGATGCTGGGCCTCCTTCAGCAGTCTACCCTTCTCCTTCAGGTTGGTGTCATGACTCCCCAGAACGTGTACGAGTCAGTAAAGAAGATCATGGAGCTTTGGGGATGGAAGGACTACGAGAAGTTCATCAACGATCCCAAGGAAAAGGAGGCACTCATGCAGATACTTCAGCAGATAGGCCAGCTTGGACAGATGGTTCAGGCAGGTCAGATGCCTCCTATAGATCAGGTCATTGGCTTATTGCAGGGAACATATCAGGTTTTATCTTCCATTGTCGGAGGAGGGATGGGTAATGAAGGTCAGCAAGGAAATACCCTCTCCGCTGAAGGAGGAGGGGGAAGTCAAGGACCAGCGGTTACAGGAATACTTGACCCGAATGCGGGAGCGGTCAGAGGAACTGGCCCCGTATCTGGGGAAGCTGGATATGGGGGCACTCCTCAAGCTTGAAGAGTCCTACCAGAAAGAGCTTCATGACGGGATGTACGCAATACGATCAGGTGACGAAGATGCGCTTCACGAAATCCACGGATGGATTAAGGGGGCGCATTCATTTTTGCTGTGGATCGAAAACAATCGAAAGAGGGTGGTTGGATGACTGACGTGATGGTTTTTGTAGAGGAAGACAAAAAAAGCGGAGAAAACAGGATAGTGAGCATTTCATGCGTTGGACATGCTAACTACGCCGAGACAGGGAAAGACATCCTTTGCGCCGCTACATCAATGGCAATGCATATCCTTGAGAGTGGAATCAGACAGCAGATGGGAATTCCCTGTGTTGTGAGGACAGACCACAATAAGGGTGAATGGGAAGTTGAGTGGAACATAAAGGATGCTGTTCGTGCGGCACCATTCGCTGAAGTGGTTGCAGATGCTCTGGGGAACTTGGCAAGCGAATACCCGGACCATATCAAATTCAGCGAGGAGGAAATGCTATGAAACAGCTTACTTTCATTCCGCTTGATATCCTGTTCTTTTCCGGTGAGGAACCTGCTCCAGAACCTGCAAAGGATGAGGACAGGGAGTCAATAGAGAGAGAAATCTACAACACATACAATGACAAGTCCCCATTAATGTCAGGTGGCAGGGTCGATGAGAATGAGCCGGAACCTCAGACGGAAGAAACCGCAGAGGATGACGGACTGACTGACTTCGACAGGAAGCCGGAATGGACACGGAACACTGACGCAGATGAGGGGACTGCTCCTCTTCCCCCTAATGAAGTCCCGGCAGAACCCCTGTCCGCACAACCTGAACCGTTCAGGGTAATCAATTACGGAGGGAAGCAGATCCCGGTCTCCTCTCAGGAGGAGTACGACAGGATCGCAATGGCAGGGATAGAGGCAGAACATCTCAAGGCACAGGTCACACCATACGCCCCGTATATCGTTGCACTCCAACAGGACCCAGAATTCGAGAGACATATTGCTTCCCTTATTGAGGCTAGACGGAGGGGAGAAGTCCCGACGGAACAGCCGACAGCATATGAAGAGGACCGTGAACCTGAACAGGGTGACGATGAGACCTTTGATGCCTATGAGAAGAGAGTCAAGGAATGGAATGACCAGAGACAGGCGAAGTTCGTAGAGAGAAACGTCCGTCAGGTACTTGAGAGACAGGCTCAGAACATCCAGAGGCAGAGACTTCAGGCCACACAGCAGAGGCTTGTCGAGTATACGAGAAATGACCCCAGAATGAATGAAGTCCTTCCGGCACTGGTGAATACTCCCAAGGCACTTCAGGATGCGATGAACCAAGACCCGGCAA
>RZYT01000338.1 GCA_009930195.1 Spirochaetia bacterium
AACGGGCCGTGCAGGAAGGTTTGGTGAAGCCATTACGCTTGTCAGTCCTTCCGAAGAAGCTCATTTCAAGGTGATAGAGAAGAAGATGAAGAAGAAGGTCCCACGAATGGCGTGTGAGCAGTTTGGGAGACGCTAGGGGTTGGTGGGGTACGTCTAGTATGACACGGGAGACGTCTAAGCTTGTTTATTGTTCCCCAAGCTACATTGATGGTTTGCACCATTTCCTGCTTCTACGCCCAATGCTGCTCTTTCACTCAAAATTCAAATAATGAATAATGCTGTGTTTCCTTGATAATCACGGATATACTCTCCATGAGTACAAGTCAATTGCACAAGAGGAACACAGAGCCTTCCTGGATGCTTGTGGTTGTCACTGAGTCACTTGTGGGATTTGTGCTTATCATATCTTCACTTGGATAGGGGTATATCCATGATAAAACGGACGATTACGTATGTTGCTATTGCATTGTTGGTGATGACCTTCGTTGGCTGTACGACCTTTTCGAAGCAGGATTCCACAGCAATGACTGGGGTACAACCGCTTTGGGAGGCAGGAAGCACACGCGACAAGATCATAGTGCTCAGTGACCTTCATACTGGCTTTGAAGATGCCTATGCGGAAATTCTGGAGAATCGACCGTATCTCATCGAATTCCTGCAGCGCATTGCTGTGACTTCTGATGTTCGGGAAGTGGTGCTCAACGGTGACATCCTTGATGAGTGGTTCCTGCCGCTCTCCTTCGTTGAAATTGACAGGGGGGAGTTCTACCAAAAGAACATCGAGAACAACAAGGATTTGATAGCCGCATTCAATGCCGTCATGGATGCAGGCATCACCTTGGTGTATGTTGTCGGAAACCATGACATGTCAGTCAACGTACAGTACATTGAAGAGGCGATTCCAGGCATGATAGTCTGTGCGCAACAGCTTGGAGTCGGGTTGTACCGAACCGGAGACCGCAATGAGATCGTCATTGAGCATGGCCACCGGTATGATGTGTTTTCGGCACCAGATACCATAACCAATGCGCATCTCACCAACGGTCCTACCATGTTTCCTCCTGGATACTTCTATGCTCGATTTGCGGCAGACTGGGTGCTCAAGAACAAGCCTCCCTACAAGGCCGACCTGCCGGTGATCGAGGTGGTTCCGGACCGTGTGAACGACCCTGACCAATTCGGTGCGTATGCCTATTATCGGACCATGGCAACTGTGTTCAAAAACATCACGCCAACCGAGGGAATCGGGGACAAGCTTTTGGATATGCGCATTGATGGATACAACGATACCTATTCAATTCAGGATTTGTATCCGGTACGTAACGAACAGGGAGAAATTTCGGCTCCTGTACTCTTTCCGAACTATCAACGGACATGGGACGCCCGTCAGGAGGCGAATGGGGTGCGTGTGAAATCCAGCTTCGCAGTAGCAGCCTTGGGTGCGCTTGACAGCAGGTATTTCGAAAGCCAGGCTCGGGCGCAGTTTGAAGTCGACAACACCCAAAGCGATACCAGCGTAGTGATCTTCGGGCACACTCATATTCCAGTGTTCTTCGACTATGGCAACGGCCACTCCTACGTCAATACCGGTACATGGATTGACCACAACACCAATTACAAGGAGAAGGATGGCAGCCTTCTCAGCAGGACGTTCGCAGTGGTGACCACAGGGCCTTCTTCCACTGCTGTTGATATCTATCAATACCAGAAGGATGGCAGTTTGCGTGATCTCAAGAGTCAGTTGCTTGCTGACCATGAGAAATGATTGATGAGCGTACCAAACGCTCTCATCATTGACTGGGGAACAGACCGGAAGAGGGAAAGGGGTAAGACGAGTTTCTGCGCTTACTGCCGTTTCACACGGATTGGTGGGCTATGGTTCTCTTGGGGAAGTCACTAGGAGTTGGGAGAAGATTTCTCCCGACTCCGTCGTTTTCAGTAGTATCTAAGGCTAACTAATCTCTGTTAGGCCTCTCCCTTGTCTCTAAGTTTCTCAAGTAACTGCTTCCCAACTCCACTGATCCTGTACTTTTGCTTGCTGCTTGTGGGTTTCTCTGGGATTGTCATTTCTATAGCTTTGATTTCAAGCGCTGGATTTATATAGGATTTTCGGAAATGCTCTGCATCCCGAAGGCCAATCGCCCCCTGCAAATCCCCTCTACTCATTTCACTCTTGAGTTGCTTCAATAGCTTCAT
>RZYT01000067.1 GCA_009930195.1 Spirochaetia bacterium
GGTTCGGGAATGATGACCTCATCATAGGGATCGCACAAGGTCATGAATGCAAACTGCAGCGCTTCACTGCCACCAGTGGTAATCAAAATGTCTTCAGCCTGTACAGAAAGGCCGTATTTTGCATAATACGCAGGGAGGGCTTCGCGAAGCTCCTGCCGCCCCTCGCTGTTGCCATAGGCAATGATGGTCTCATCATACTTGCGAACAGCCTCGATGACTTGCTTGGGAGTCTTGATGTCTGGTTGGCCGATGTTCAGATGATATACCTTGATTCCCCTTTTCACCGCATCGCGGGCATAGGGGGAAAGACGTCTGATGGGAGAACATTGGAAAGCTGAAATTCTATTGGACATTTGCATACAGTACACTCCAGAAACAACAGGGTTGGATAATCGACACCGCCGCTACTGCTCCGCAGAGCAGAGGTGAAGTGGAATGAGCCCGGATCCGAACTGAAGAATCAGTCGCGGTCCGGGTCACTAGCGCTGGCCCCGGGGAACGGCGCCTGCGGATTTGCCTGACTGTTGTCAATCAGGATCTGAATGAACTTACGGTTATCCAAAAGCGGGCTGATGGATCGCCCATGGTGGAGACGGCTGATGACGCGGGCAAAAAGTTCGGTGATATCGGCTTGGATATACCACTCCTTGTCCAACAGATTGCGGCCATGGAAGACGGCATTGGTTCCGATGATCCGGAAGAACACCCCTTCATGATAGGCAGCATCAAAATCTTCGACAGCAGAGGCATTGAAGAAAGGCAAACTGACCATACAGATGATCTTTTTTGCCCCGAGATTGGTCAATTCGCGCATAGCGATGATCATGGTCCCGCCGGTTGCCAGCATATCATCGGCAATCAGGACGGTTTTTCCATGGACATCACCAAGCAGGTTGATGCTCTTGATGTTTGAGTGCTTGGCGTCCTTGCTGACTATCGAATAGTCACGTTCCTTGTAGAGCATGGCCAAAGGACGGTGCAGGGCCTGGGCATAGAACTTGTTCCTGCTGATGGCCCCGGTGTCAGGGGAGACCACAACCAGATCAGGATCACTGAAATCAATGACCTTGTGCAGGGCTATCAAGGTCTGGTAGGAAGCATGGAGGTTCTCCAAGTGGAGATGGGAGAAGCTGTTTTCAATCTCACGGCTGTGGATATCCAGCGTGATGATGCGCTCTACCCCGAGCATCTCGCAAATGCGCCCGAACATCGCTGCAGTAAGCGCCTCTCGCCCACCCTTCTTATGCTGGCGGGAGTACGGATAGGTGGGAAGCACCAGCGTCACGCTCTCCGCACCTGCAAGCGTCAAGGCATTGATTGTCGTGAACAGGAACATCAGGTGATCGTTGACAGACATACTCACCGGGTCGTCACTGCCAGCCACCTTGACTGGCTCCATATTCGACAGGTCATAGACAATGAAAATTCTCAAACCCCTGACTGCATCAAGAATCTCAGCTTTTTCCTCGCCATTTGCAAACTTGGTATACTTCACCTTGATGGTGAAATCAGGACATTGGAAGGTGGTTGGACACTTGCTGCGCGGAATACGCTTGTTGTTCAGGTCGTCCATCAGGGTAACTGTCCTGAGTATCTCTTCTTCGGTCATTCCATGACGCTTTGCCAAGGCATTGGAAAGCTTTTCATATCGCTCCAAATAGAGACGGCGCAGATGCTTTACCACCTTGCCTGTGAAATATTCTGAACCGGGACCAGAGATAATCCCAAGCTTGTGGGGTTTGATGATGCTCATGGCTGAACCATACAACAACACCGCCTAAAGTTCAATCCACTTTCCCGATCCAAACATACGGCCAAATACCTATTTCCAGCCGTTATGCTTAACATTGTTAAAAATGTATGTGCTTTCCTACTTTACCAACTAGCCACAAACTTGTTACGTTTGTGCTGATATGAAAACAATCGTGATCTTTTTTCAGATAGTCGGCAGCCTCGGGCTCTTTTTGTTCGGTATCAAGTTGCTCAGTGAGGGCTTGCAGAAATCGGCCGGCGACAAAATGAAGGCCATTCTCAAATTAATGACCAAAAACCGATTGGTTTCCATCATTACAGGCATCCTCATTACCATCATCATCCAAAGCTCTTCTGCAACCACAGTCATGGTCGTCAGCTTCGTAAACGCTGGGCTCATGGGCCTTACCCAAGCCATCGGCGTCATTCTCGGTGCAAACATCGGAACCACCTTCACCGGATGGATGGTCGCCCTCTTGGGTTTCAAGATCGACATCACCATTCTTGCCCTTGTTTCCATTGCCTTTGCTGCTCCGATGATGTTCAGCAAGAAGAGCAGTACCCGTGATGGAGCGGATGTGCTCCTCGGCTTCGGCATTCTCTTTCTCGGGCTGAACTTCATGTCTCACTCCATGCCCGATATCACCGGCAACGTGGATGCACTCGCCTTCCTTTCCACCTTCAACAGTGACACGGTATGGATGAATCTTCTGTGCATCCTGCTCGGAACGTTGGTCACCATCATCGTGCAATCATCATCGGCCGCAATGGCTATGACGCTGACAATGGCATACAACGGCTGGTTGGGGGTTACTGCCGCAGCCGCCCTGATCCTTGGTTCGAATATCGGTACCACCATCACTGCCTATCTCGCCTCCATCGGCACAAGCACCACGGCAAAGCGCGCTGCATGGGCGCATATCATTTTCAATGTGGTTGGCAGCATCATAGCCCTCGTATTCTTCCATCCCCTGCTTGAACTGGTGAATTGGATCACCCCAGGCAACATCTACAAGCTTTCCGGAACAGCTCTGGCAACCCAGTTGCCCCTCTTTTTGGCAATGTTCCACTCGGTGTTCAACGTCATCAACACCGTCCTCTTCTTTCCCTTTGTTCGCCAATATGCAGCGTTCATCAAGCGTCTGGTACCTGCAAAGGCTGAGTACGACGAAGGCACCTATCACTTCAAGTACATCGGAGGCATCTTCATTGACAGCCCCGAGATCTACATGCTTGCCATCCGAGATGAGATCAAGAAAATGGCAAATCTCGCCTGTACCATGCTCACCCGCTATCGGACCATGTTCAACAATCCCGAAGCAACCATGGAAACAGACGTCCAAGCCATGAAAAAGGATGAGGAGTATGCAGACCAGATGCAGGAACAGCTCTCCGACTTCTGCGTACATCTCCTGCAGGATTCCCAGACACCTACCAATGCATCCTCGCTCAACTGCCTGATTCGTGTCATGGATGAGCTTGAGTCGGTAACCGACAGTTGCTTCAACCTTGCCCTGCTCAGCCAGAGACGGTACAACCAGAAGTGGGTGTTTGATGCTTCAACCGACAAGGATCTCAGGGATTACCAATCCCTGGTACAAGAGTTCCTGGATTATGTGCGTGACCGCATGGATAGGACCCTGACCAAAGCAGAGATGCAGAAGGCCAATGAGTTTGAGGAGCAGATCAACAGCTACCGGAACAGTCTCAGCCAGATGGTCCAGGATCGGCTATCCGATGGAAAGGCTGATGTAAGAACAGAGCTGCTCATCCTTGAGAAGATCCGTCACCTGGAGCACATCGGTGATTACTGCACAAACATTGCAGAGGCCTACCACCAAGCGGTGAAGCACACGCCGATGCTGCAAAAGCGAACAGGCAAAAGCACTGAGCTTTAGACATGAAAAAAAGGACCTTTGAAAGGTCCTTTTTTCAAGGGCAAAGGGTCCTAATACAGGACTGCTTCCACCCCTTGGAGGAAACAGAGCTCCTGGTATGCCTGCTCGAAACTGGCCAAGACATCCTCGCAACCACTCTTCATCAGTGAGACAAAGAGTACATCCTCGTCCAGCCCAAGATTGCCTGTCGTACCAAGGCTCGTCCTCGAAGAGAGCGTTGCAATCGGGTCCAGCTTTGCCACCTGATCAAGGTGCAATCCCACTTCCTTATAGGTATCACGGAAATTCTTGCCTTCGGCCACTTGTTGCAGCACGATGTCGGTTGCATAGAGCTCGGGAGTGCAGGCAGCAATCAAGGCATCCTTGTGCACCGTGAGACCTCCGACCATGCGTGAGAAGATTTGCACCAGTTGCCAGGTAGCCTTGGTTCCCTGCAGCAAGGGTTCCTTGGTGTCCTGGAAATCACGATTATACCCGGAAGGGAGGCTTCTGATGATGGATTTGACCCTGATGGAAGCCGAGCTCACCAATGCTGAGCGACTTCTGGCCAGTTCCAATCCATCGGGATTCTTCTTCTGCGGCATGATGGAGGAACCGGTGCACAGCTCACGGGGCAAGCTGAAATAACCGAACTCAGGCAGGGTGAAGAGCATCAGGTCCTGGGCGAGCTTGCTCAGCGTAAGCGCAATATACTCGCATCCGTCAAGCAACATCGCCTCGAACTTACCCCTGCTGTTGTTTGCATAGAGGACATTGTTCTGCACCCGGGTGAAGCCCATCTGCTCAGCGGTAAATTGGCGATCGAGAGGCAACGGGACGCCATAGCTTGCGGCCGATCCCAAGGGACTCTGGTCGAGCGTCCAGGAGAGGTGCATCAGATGCTGGGCCTCATCGTAGAGCTCCTCAGCATAGGCGGCGGCCCACAGGCCCACCGAGGAGGGCATGGCAATCTGCATGTGGGTACGCCCAGGCATCGGTACCTCTGCATGTTCGGCTGCAAAGGAGAGCAACTGCTCGCAGAGATCCCCGGTGATATTGCACAGCTTCAGGGCGTACTCACGCATCCACAGCCTGAGAGCTGTTTGCACTTGGTCATTGCGGCTTCTTCCGGTATGGATTTTCTTGCCCACCTCCCCGTAGTGCTCGGTAAGGTACGATTCAATGGCAGTATGGCAATCCTCATTCTCCAAGGTTATGGGAAACGCTTTCTGTTGTCTCAGGCCGATGATCTCAGCCAACCCTTGGGTGAGCGCAGCCAGCTCTTCATCATCAAGAATGCCAATCTCGTGCAGGCCTCTGGCATGCGCAATCGAGGCAAGGCAATCGGCTATCACCAACTCCTGGTCAAGAATGTAGTCGTTGCCAACGGTAAACTCCTCCATCAGCGAGTCGAGTGAATAATCTTTTTGCCAAAGTTTGGACATACAAGGCCTCCTGGGATGACCCAAAGTCTATGTGCATTGGCCCTCACTGTCAATTGAAGCAAAACGCATAGCTCCGGTTCTCAAATGATATGAAATACCACCGATTCGCTCTTTTTCTGCTTCTCTTTCCTCTCATCAGCTGTGGCTGTGAGCAGCCTTCCGCCATTCTGCACGACGTTTTTGCGCAGACTGACAGCACTCCTCCCATCCTGCTTCGGTATGAGGCCGTAAACAAACGGGTGGCAGTCCTTACCTTTGACGAACCGCTTGATGCAGATGCAATAGCACTGCAATGCAACTATAAAGACATCCAGTCTGTTTCGGTCTCCTCAGAGACGGTTACCATATGCTTGGAAGAGGATCTCATATTGGGTCAAGGTGTACCTCTGGAGGGGAGGGTTTCTGACAAGAGGGGCAACAGCAATCGGTTCTCCCTTACCCTGTGGGCACGAAACCAGAACCCGCCTACTCTTCTGATCAATGAATTCACCACCAAAGGCAGTGATGCCAATCCTGATCGCGTTGAACTTTTGGTGACCAGCCGTGGAAACCTTGCCGGCATCACCCTCTATGCCGGCAGGGATGGGGTGTATACCGACCGTTACATCTTTGCTGACCGTATGGTTGAGCGGGGTGCCTATCTGGTTGTGCATTTCAGCAAAGGCACGCAGGAAGAAAACGTCCTTGCAAGCGAATTGCAAGCAGGCTTGGGTTCAAACAATGGGTGTCTTTCCCTTGCTCGTTCTCCTGAATGGGAGAGCCCGTTGCTGGACGCAGTGGTGTGGGGTAATCATACGACCACCACGCACGATGGATTCGGATCGGAGGATTTGGCAAGCAATGTCAGCTTTCTTGCCCAACACAACCAGTGGAACAGCCTAAAGAGCGAGGGGAGTATCGACTCCACTCAGAGCACTGCAACACGCTCTTTCTGCAGGGAAGGGGGAAAGGACACCAACAGCAAGGAAGATTGGTACATTTGCGCTACGAAAGAAGCTACGTTTGGCTCGGAGAACAGCGATAAGAGACACACTCCGTAGCCACTTACCTCAAATCAAGGATACCGCCGTGGTAGCAGATGAGCTTTTGCGCCCCGAGTGAGAGCACATATTGCAGGGAGGCTTCCGCCTTGTCCGGATCAAGGGTGAACTGGGGATTGGCAATTACGGGCTTGCCCGCCTCCAAAGCGATTGCATCACCTGCAATGATGATCCCAATTTTTTCGATAGAAAGCGACAGGTGACCCGGAGTATGCCCTGCAGTACCAATCACCTCAGTTCCTCCACAGAAGGGAAGATGCTGGCCGATGTGAATCACTTGGTCGACTGCTACCGGTTCCACTGAGCGCAAGAGCGCACAGAATGCCTCTCCAAAACTCTTCTGTGCTTCAGGAAGCTGGGCTTGCATGGCGAGAGCCTGCTCAAGGCGAAGCGAAACCTTGCTTCCCTCAATATACGGCTTCTCTTCTTCCGAGCAGAGAATCCTGACCGGTGGGTAACGTCGCTTGAACGCGGCTGCACAGCCCACATGGTCATGATCTTGGTGCGTCAGGATGATATGGGTGATGGAGGAAGGCTCAATCTGATGGGCACGCATTGCTTCTTCGATACGTTCAAGAGCTCCAACAGGCCCGCAATCCACGAGCACACGGTATTGAGAGTCCATCAGTACAACAGGATGCACCACGTCTTCACTACCAAAGAACTTCATCTTCACAGATAACACAACCAGCTGTTGCATACGTTTTCCTTCTGTCCTTCAACAAGGAAAAGGGAGGATACGCTCCTCCCTCTTCCGTGTACAAAGCTACGTTTACAGATGCTGCGCTACAAAGCCCTCGATCACAGCCAGACTGGCAGCTCCCATACGCTGGTCGACCACTTCTCCACCTTTGAAGATCATCAGGGTCGGTATGGAGTTCACATTGAACATGTTGGCAAGCGAGGGGACCTCATCAACATTGACTTTGGCTACCTTGAGTTTGCCCTCAAAGCTCTGTGCAATCTGGGAGACCGCAGGAGCTATCATTTTGCAGGGGCCGCACCAGGGGGCCCAGAAGTCAACCAAAACCGGCTTATCAGCCTGCAGGATTTCCTCTTCGAAATTCTCTTCAGTTACGACGATTTCACTCATGGGTTCTGCTCCTCATTACAAGTAGCATAGTACCGGCAAACCGGCGAAAAGGGAAGAGGAATCCTTAGAGGGCAATCTCTTCATCAAAGAAAATCTGCTCACCCGAACTCTTGCAACGGGGCTCGTGAAGTATTGTACGCATAGTCAGCCAAGGCTTCAATCGACAAGCCTTTTGGCAGTGTTTTCCATTCCTCTGCGGATTGCATCTACCATTGGAATTGGGAATGAGGGAGGAATGCTTGCGTAGGTTGCTTCAATTACCGAAGGGATTTGGCTGATAGTTTCCTGAAGGATTTCTTCAACAATTTGCTTGGATAATCCAACTTTTTTTCCTGTTTCAACCCAGTGCCTCCTTGCAATGGAATTCCATGCATAATGGATATTTTTTCCATAAACTCCCATAGCGAGCTTTAGTCTTTTAGGGTTCAGAGAAGCAGAGTTCTTTCCGAACAACGGATAAGCGGACATAATGTCATATACAGGCGTCAAGTGAAACAAGCCTTTTTGCATGAGGGCGAGACTGAAATTTTTTGCATGACCGTCAGGAGCAGCCATCAGATGGAATAGTACCTGTGTCTTGAAGAATAAACGTCTGTCTTCTTCTGCCCTGTTTGACCCCTGCAATAGCTTCATGACTTCCAGAATCCCGGGGCCTCCATCCGATTGATACTTTTGATTCGAGGGAAATCCCAAAGCTTGACAGAGATCCTCTTGTGGGAGACGAATCAATTGTTTTTGATCTTGGCTCCACCGTCGATCAAAACGTTCGACTACAAGAACCTTTTGCTCCTCGAAATTTTGAATATTGGAGTTGCATACAGGAATTCCAAACTGATGCATGATATGGCAAGAGAGCCATTCGTTTTCAATTGAATCGGAAAAGTCGATGAAGTCGTACAGTTTTCCCATAGGCAACTTGAAAATATGGGTTGTTGGGGTAGTCCCATTGGGTATCATCCATTGTCCCTGGTACCTGAGAAAAGCGGTTTTCTCTTGTGCTCCTGCCACAGAGATTCGAAAATCACGCAAAGAGACAGTTTCTCCTTCTCGTTCCAACCCCCGTATATTCCTCAGTATACTGGCAATTTCATGGTCATTGACAATGGTTCCTTCGATTTCAGGCGGTACAGAAGAGGCTTCAATTGGTTGTGGGACAATCTGAAGAGCTCCTACACAATCCCTTCCAATGTGTTCCAATAGCTCGAAAGCGCGGATAGAGGATGTCTTGAATCGGTTTTGGAGTTTTTTCTTCACCGCTTCGGATTCCGGGAGTAGGTTCTCGAAAAACGATGAGACGTGCATCCCTTTATAGGTTATTTCTGATAAGGGAAGGGATAAGGAGATGGCTCTGCCCTTGGGATTATCCAGCCATGCAGGATCATAGGTAAAGGATTGCAGCAAGGAAGATGCTTGTGTCCATGTTCCTACAAATAGACCATTCATGTAGACAAAGAGTTTTTTATCCATACCTTGCTACCAATCAGAGGCTGAAGAAGAATCGTCAGCTTTTTGAACAAGCCCAAGGGTGTAGTTATAGGCTCCCAAAAGTGTCATAAGGCTGTCAAGCGTACTTCTGGGTGATCCTGCTTCCAAGGCTGAGATGGTTTTGGTAAGCATCCCTACTTTCTCAGCTACTTGTTTTTGAGTCATTCCTGATTTTCTCCGTATTCCTTTCAAGACTGGTCCCAGCTGTTGTATAAGGCTTATCGTATAGTCCATATACCCTCCAAGGTAATTATCTTAAAAATACCCTCCAAGGTAAATGCTGTCAATATCCCCTTAAGGGTAAATATTGAGAATTTACCCTTCAAGGTATTTGTTCTCTGGCAAGATTCTTTCTTGCTTGGAAATCAGTAGCTTTCAGATTTTAGAAGGGGTACTACGGAAAGGTCTCATGGCTTCCGACGTTTCATACACGTACGTTCTCCATACTCAATGTGTAGAACACAGGGCAGATAGGGTAAAACGACCTCCTCTGCAACAATGATGCTGCAATTGAGGTCGTTTGATTTTCTGACCATGACGACTCAGAATGCAACCACTTGGTCAAGTTCATCAAGCGCGTGCGTATCCTCCGGCTTGCCTGCAGTATTTGGGTCTTTCCTGAACTCCACATGCTCGGCCACCACGATGACCCGCTCTCCCCTGCCTTTCTGTAGATAGATCATGCAGTTCTTACCAAGCGTTCCCCTGCAGATTGACCATCCATCAAAGGAGGACTCTTTGCTTCTGCAATCTCAATAGTGTTCTTTCCCTTGCCTTTGGCTGCATACCTTGGATAAGACGCTTTTGGTTTGATACTCACTTCTTGGGACAGTCTACTTCCAGGACACTTGTCCCAGCTCTTCGGAGCCCAAGAGAAAATCGGGAATGTAGATTTGCCGGATTCCTTCGTAATCATTGTAGGGCAGCCTATCCATAGACAGGATGTACTTCGGATAGTTGTCATGCACAGCATGCAAGCTGCGTATCTCCCGCTCCCTGGTCGACTCTTCCAACATGGATGCACAAACTTGGATATAGCATTTTTCGTCCTGTCTTTCTGTGATGAAATCTATCTCGAAATCTTGATACTTCCCTGTCGAGACCTCGTACCCTCTTCGTATCAATTCCAGATACACCACATTTTCCAAGGAGGCTCCATAATCCTTAAGCATAGGACCAACCAGTGCATTGCGGAGCCCTAGATCGACGATATAGAACTTATGGTTGGTTTTCATGAGGTTCTTACCCTTGATATCGTACCGCCCTGCCCTGTAGAAAATGAAAGCCTCCTCAAGTAAACCAAGATAGTTGTCTATGGTATCGAGGGTGACCTTCCTGCCCGTACTGGTCAGGTAATGGGCAATTTTCGAAGCCGTAAGCTGCTGGCCAATATTCGAAGCCAAGAAAGCAATCACTTTGCGAAGCATATCGATATCCCGAATCTGAGCAAACGTTGCGATGTCCTTCACGATGATGGTATTCACCACCCCATCCAGATATTCATTCACAATGGTTGCATTGGAAGGCAGGTCCAGAAGACCTGGCAAGCCTCCTCTTCTCATATACTGATTCAAGGCTTCCACAGGATCGGACATGCCATAGGCATTCATGAACTCCTTGAAGGAAAACGGCATCATCTTTATTTCAACATATCGACCCGACAACCGTGTAGCAAGCTGCCCAGACAGAAGCTTCGCATTGGATCCGGTTATATATACATCATTGCTGCGTTTCAGCCGCAACGAGTTCACTGCATCTTCCCACTCTTCAACCATCTGGATTTCATCGAGCAATATGTATGTCTTTCC
>RZYT01000339.1 GCA_009930195.1 Spirochaetia bacterium
CCCCATGGTGCTGATCACGATCTCCTTGGCGGCCATCCCCGAGAGGAGGCTCACCGATATCTTCCAGTCAAATCCCAGCGGTCGCATCACCGGTTCCATAAAATGGCCGATCTGTCCGATGTAGGAGTTTACCTGGTGTTCCGTGTTGCGGTTGTGATCAATCTCGCTGATCATCACTTCAAACTCTTCCTCGTTGATGCTGCCCGCAGCGTGCTGCATCTCTGCCTGTGTGATCTGCCCGTCGAAGGCAGCTTCCCGTTCCTGGTTGTGAGGGAAGTATCCCAGGAACCAGATGATGATGGAGCCGATCAGGATGGGGCCTCCCATCTTTTGCAGGTACTGCCGCGAGCGGTCCCACATGTGCGTGGTGACCGACTTGAGCGTGGGCATGCGGTAGGGTGGCAGCTCCATCACGAAGGGAGTCTCCTCCTCCCGGAAGAGGGTGTTACGGAAGAGACGGGCCGTGAGTGCTGCGATCAGTATGCCGAAGGCGTAGAGCCCCAGCAGGATAATGCTGCCGCTCGTTGGGAAGAAGGCGCTGATGAAAAGGATGTAGACCGGCAGACGTGCACTGCAGGACATGAATGGCACGATGAACATGGTGATCATGCGGCTGCTGCGGCTCTCGATGGTTCGTGTGGCCATGATGGCCGGCACGTTGCAGCCGAAGCCCATGATAAGGGGGATGAACGATTTGCCATGGAGGCCGATACGGTGCATCACCTTGTCCATGATGAAGGCTGCCCGCGACATGTAACCCGAATCCTCCATGAAAGCGATGAAGAGGTAGAGAATCACGATGTTGGGTAGGAAGACGATCACGCCCCCCACGCCCCCGATGATGCCATCCACGATCAGGTCTTTAAGTGGTCCCTCTGCCATGTTGCCCCTCACCAGGTTACCCAGCTGCTCCACCAGCCACTCGATGGCTGCCATGGGGTAGCCTCCCAGTCGGAAGGTGGCTTCGAACATCACCCAGAGAAAAAGGAAGAAGAGTGGGAAGCCCAGGTACTTGTGCGTCACCAGGGTGTCGATCAGCCTGGTATTGTCGGCGAAGTGGGTTTTCTCGCTGAGTGTCTCCTTCAGTCCCCCGGCGATGAAACCGTAGCGGGCATTGGTGAAGGTTGATTCCGGATCTTCGCGTAGCAGCTTCTCCATGTAAGCCCTTTCCTTGTCGCGCCGTGCCAGAATTTTCTCCTGTTCCGGCAGTTGTCTTATCTTTCGCTCTACCTCCTTGTCACCCTCCAGCAACTTGATGCTGAGGTAACGCAGCGGCATCTCTCCCTGGGTGGCGGCTGTCTCTGACAGCTCCCGCTCCATGATTGCGATCGATTTCTCCGGCACCCTCCCGTAGGGTATCCGTACCGGGCGACGTCTATTCTCCTGATAAACGCTGACGACCTTTTCCAGTAGACTGGGTATGCCTTCCCCTCTTTTTCCCACAGTGGGAACTATAGGTGTGTTTGTCAGCGTGGAGAAGGTATTGTGATCGAAGGTGCGACCGCTCTGCTCCATCTCGTCGTACATGTTGAGGGCGATCACCACCGGCACCTCCAGGTCGATCAGCTCGGTGGTGAGGTAGAGGTTCCGCTCCAGTGCCGAAGCGGAGACTACGTTGACGATTACGTCCGGTTTCTCTTCCAGGATATGTCTGCGTACAAAGAGCTCTTCGGGGGTGTAGGCCGACAAGGAGTAGGTGCCGGGCAGATCGATCAGTGTGAAGGAGTAGCCTTTGTGATTCAGATACCCCTCTTTGGCGTTGACCGTGACACCACTATAGTTACCCACATGCTCGTGTGCCCCTGATGCCAGGTTGAAAATGGAGGTTTTCCCGGCATTGGGATTGCCTACCAGGGCAACTCTGATATTGTTTCCACGGAAATGGGTTTTCCTTGCATGGTGATGTCTTCTGTGTCTTTTTTTTCTGTAGTTATTCCCACACTCGTGAGCTGTCAGTTGTTCCTCCTGGTCGAAATCCTGTTTTATTACCTCCTCTTTGAGCACGGAGATCTCTACCATCACCGCTTCACTGCGGCGCAGGGAGACCTCATACTCCATGATCTCGTACTTGATGGGGTCTTTCAGCGGGGCGTTCAGGATAGAGCGAACCTCCTCACCCCGTACGAACCCCATCTCGAGGATCCGCTTGCGGAAAGGACCGCTACCATTCACTTTGGTGATGTAGGCTTTA
>RZYT01000340.1 GCA_009930195.1 Spirochaetia bacterium
GGGAGGGTGGCAACCCCGATGATCATGGCACCGCTCTGTGTCCGGGCGGTGATGTTGGCAGTGCAGACAAGCTTGTCATCCTCGAAGATGCCGAAGCCGATGCATCCTTTCTCATAATTATCCCGGGTCTGCTCGGTTTTCTCCTCCTCATGCTCGAGGTAGGGCTTGGCAAACTCCTCTATCTGCTTGTACAGACCCACGATTGCACCGGCATGATCGGGTCCCAGCTGAAGAGGTTTCTGCACTCCTTCCGGTTTGGGCCTGAATGAGGCCTTGTCGAGTTTGCACAGGTAGGTTCCCTGCACCTTGGTTGCCGGAAAATAGGGTTGCATCTGCAGCAAGTACGCTTCCTTAGCACTGAGGCAGAGCATCTTCCGCTCTTTCAGAAAGGATGCAACCCCTGCAAGTTCTGGGTTTGCCTTGTTGCTTGCCAGCATGTAGTTCTCATAATAGCGCAGCAGCAAGCTGTCCCAGTCATCGCCGAAGGCAAACAGCTCCACTGCATCACGTTCCAGGCCGTACAGTTCGATGTCCCCCTCAATGAAGAGATTGACTTCACGCTCCGGTGCGATATAGGCAAGAACTGCCGGAATGTCTGCGTTGGATAGCTTGTGTGGTGTATGCATGCAGCTACTATACGACAAGCTTGGGTCTCATTCAATTCCTGATTCTTCATGGTATTTATTTGACCTAAGCCCATCCACCCTCTATCATGAATTGCGTTGGGGGAGCTTCATAGCCATTGTGCGAAGTCAACTTCTCCCCCCATTCTTCTCCCTGGGGGTTCTCTATGGACTTCTTGTTGGATGGACTGCTCAGCACCACGTGGAAGCAATTGGTGATGTTTGGTGTTGGTGGTCTTCTCATCTATCTGGCGATCGCCAAAAAATTGGAGCCATCCTTGCTGCTTCCGATGGGCTTCGGGGCCATTTTGGTCAATCTTCCCTTCTCAGGGGCCGTCAATCAGATGATGGTTGGCATCGGTGAGGTGCCCGGAATCCTGGACTGGTTGTTCCATTTTGGCATTGAGGCTGCGGAGGCGATGCCGCTTCTGCTCTTCATCGGCATTGGGGCGATGATCGACTTCGGACCGTTGTTGGCCAATCCCAAGCTCATTCTCTTCGGCGCTGCAGCCCAGTGGGGTATTTTTGCCACCATCTCGTTGGCAACGCTGTTTGGCTTCAGTCTTGTGGATGCCGCCTCGATCGGCATCATCGGGGCTGCCGACGGACCTACCTCTATACTGGTAAGCCAAGTACTGGGAAGCACCTACATAGGACCGATTGCCATTGCCGCCTACTCCTACATGGCCTTGGTGCCGATCATCCAACCCTTCGCCATCAAGCTGGTGACAACCAAGAAAGAGCGGATGATCCACATGCCGTACAATCCTCGTTCCGTTTCCAAACGGTCGAAGATTCTCTTTCCGATCATCGTGACGATGGTGGCCGGTTACATCGCCCCTGCCTCAGTCTCCTTGGTGGGAATGCTGATGTTCGGCAACCTGATTCGCGAGTGCACGGTTCTCGACTCGCTTTCCACTGCAGCCCAGACGGTGTTGGTCAACCTCATAACCCTGCTGCTGGGCATCACCATCGCCTCCACAATGAAGGCCGAATCCTTCGTGACGATCCAAACCATCATGATCATGGCCTTGGGCTTGGCGGCCTTCGTGTTCGATACGATCGCAGGGGTGCTGTTCGCCAAGATCCTCAACCTCTTTGTGAAACAGAAGGTGAATCCGATGGTAGGGGCGGCAGGTATCTCGGCCTTCCCGATGTCAGCACGGGTGATTCAGCGCATGGGCCAGCAGGCCGATCCACAGAACCACCTGTTGATGCATGCAGTTGGGGCAAACGTTGCCGGACAAATCGCCTCGGTCATCGCAGGCGGCGTCATCCTGGGTCTTGTCCCGGGCTTGCTGTAGGGGAGGGCGATCATGTACACGACTTTTCTGAAATCCTTGACGCTGATGGGCCAGGGGATGGCGGGTATCTTCACCGTCATCCTGGTCATCTTCGTCGTTCTGTCGGTATTGGGAAGAAAGAAGGACAAGTCCTCCTAAGCCAAGGTTTCCTGATTCACCACCTTGTCGGAGAGTCGCTCATTGCGTACGGGTACAAAGCTCACTGGAGGCTCCTTTTGTCCATTTGTCTGACAAATAGAAGATATCATTGAATGCCCGAGTCCA
>RZYT01000068.1 GCA_009930195.1 Spirochaetia bacterium
GCTGCGGCGATGAGGTGGCTGGTCATCGACTTGGTGGAGGAGACCTTCAGTTTGTAGGCATGGTCGCCGAACACGCGCTTGATGGCCTTCGTCTCCATCGAATCGTTGGCTGCGGTACTGGTACCGTGTGCATTGATGTAGTCGACTTCCTCAAGCTTGGCTCCTGCCATAGCCAGAGCTCCTTGCATGGCGCGGGCTGCTCCCTCGCCGTCAGGATTCGGGGCAGTGAGGTGGTAGGCATCACAGGTCATGCTGTAGCCCGCAATCTCCCCGAGGATGGTTGCCCCACGCTTCTTGGCATGGGAGAGAGACTCAAGTACCAGCATGCCCGCTCCCTCGCCCATGATGAATCCATCGCGTTCCTTGTCGAAGGGACGGCTGGCGATCTGGGGGGTATCGTTGTAGCGCGTGGCAAGGGCCTGGAGGCGGCAGAAACCTGCTACGCTGAGCTTGGTGATGGCAGCCTCGGTACCACCGCTGAGGGCGACATCGACCTGTCCGAAGCGGATTGCATTGAAGGCATCACCGATGGCATCCGTGCCGGAAGCACAGGCCGTGACGGTGGTGTGGCAGGGGCCTTGCATCCCGAAGTGGATGGCAATGTTTCCTGCAGCCTCATTGCTGATGAGCTTGGGGATGGTGAGCGGGGCCACAGCGTGCGGACCTCGTTCATAGAGTTTGTAGAGATTCTCCTCCACCACCTCAAAGCCGCCGATGCCGTTGCCCAGATAGACTCCGCTGCGGTAGGGATCGAATGAGCCTGCCTCAAGCTTAGCCTGGTTCATCGCCTGCACCGCTGCATGTACTGCAAACTTGGTGAAGTCGGCCATACCGCGGGTTTCCTTGCGGTCCAAAAGGTCGGAAGGATCGAAATCCCTCACTTCACCGGCAATCTTGGCAGGGTAGTCGGTCGTGTCGAATTTGGTGATGGGCCCGATTCCCGAAACACCTTCCTTGATATGGTTCCAGAACTGCTCGACGCTGGTTCCCAAGGGGTTCACCGTCCCCATTCCTGTTACTACGACGCGTTCAAGTTCACTCATCTCTCTCTCCCTTACATGGACATCCCGCCATCAACAGCCAGAACCTGGCCGGTGATGTAGGAAGCATTCTCTGATGCGAGGAAGGCCACACTTCTGGCCACCTCTTCTGCGTTGCCGATGCGACCAAGGGGAATCTGGGTCTTGATCTGCTCCTTGGTCTGCTCTCCCAGCACATCGGTCATGGACGTGCTGATGAAGCCGGGGGCAACCACATTCACCCGTACCGAACGGGACGCAAGCTCACGGGCAAGACTCTTGGAGAAGCCGATGATGCCGGCCTTGCTGGCCGCATAGTTGGTCTGCCCCCCGTTGCCCATGATGCCCACCACACTGCTGATGTTGATGATCGAGCCCTTTCTCTGGTTCGCCATCAGGCGGCTGAGACGGCGGCAGGTGAGGAAGACCGACGTAAGGTTGACTGCCAACACCTCATCCCACGCCTCATCCTTCATGCGCATGATCAGGCCGTCGCGGGTGATGCCGGCATTGTTTACCAGGACATCGATATGCTTCGCTTCGGCGATCACAGCTTCGAGTGCGGCTTCGACCTGGCCTCGGTCGGCCATATCACAGCTCACGTGGTGAGCCACATCACGCTCCAGCTCCTCTGCCTTGCTTCTGGAGAGGTACCAGACTTCCATCCCTTGGCTGAGCAGTTCCCGGATGATCGCAAGGCCGATTCCTCTCGAACCGCCGGTAACCAATGCATGCATACGTTCACTCATAGTATCATTTCCTTTGCAAACTCTTGTATTGCTGATTCGGTGCCCAAACTCCTGCAAACAAGGTCAAGGCCACTGTTCTTGCACAGTCCAGTCAGGACTGTCCCGTATCCCACCTCTGCAATGGAGAGTGGGTTTGAAGCTGAGAGCTTCTTTACGTTTGCGAGCACTGCTGTCCATCGGACAGGACAGGCCAGCTGGCGGGCAAGGTGCCCGCGGGCATCCTCTTTCGTGGTGATGACGGACCCGTCCACACTGCTGATCACCAGCTCCTTCGGATCGGAGAATGGCTGCGTCTCAAGGAAGGCCAAAAACGATTCGGTCGCATCCTCCATGAAAGGGGTGTGGAAGGGACCGCTGACCTTCAGGGGAATGACACGCTTGGCACCCATTTCCATCAGAACCGGCTTGAGAAGGGTGATGGAAGCGGCAAGGCCTGCGACCACAACTTGGGCCGGGCCGTTGTCATTGGAAGGGTAGACCCCCTTAAGCTTGGATGCATGTATAGCCTCATTCACCTGGGAAAATCCAAGGCCGATGATGGCCGCCATACCCAATTCACCCTGCGTTTTCGTAGCCTTCTCTGACATTTCGTCCATCAAGGCGGCGCGTTTCTCTATGATGGAGAAGAGGGTGAAGTCATCAAGGATGCCTCCTCCTGCATATGCAGCGAGTTCGCCGAGGCTGAAGCCGCTGTGAGCCTTGAAGGTACAGTTTGCTTCCCTGAGCCGGTAGTAGGCACTGCGGCTTGCCAGGGTGATGGCAAGCTGGGCATTGCGTGTCTGTTTCAGATCGTCTTCACCTGCGGTGCTGAGCAGCGCATACAGGTCTGTGTGCGCTGCCTCGCTTGCCAGGGAGAAAAGCTCCCTGACCTGCTTGCTTGCCTGATAGAGATCGAGGGCCATGCCGGGGCTCTGCGAGCCTTGGCCGGGATAAAGCGCTAGGATTGGTGCCATGTCAATAATGTTCCTCCGTAGGTGAGCCCAGCGCCAAAGCCGACGAGCAGAACACTCTGTCCCTCTTTGAGCAGGCCTTTGTGCTGCATCTCCGAAAGGGCGAGCGGTATGGATGCAGCGCTTGTGTTTGCATACCGTTCGATGTTCAGGTAGAACCGATCCTGGTCAATGCCATAGCGTTTGGCGCAGGCAGCGATGATACGCTGGTTTGCCTGGTGCGGGACGATCCAGTCGAGTTCTGTGAGCTTGAGGTTGTTGCGTTCTGCCAGGGTGATGATCGTCTCCCCTATGGTCCGTACGGCAAAGGAGTAGACCGACCTTCCGTCCATCGTGATGTGTTTTTCCTTGGGATCGATGGTCAGGGAAGCGGAGCCTGCCGCCTCAGCCTTGAGCAGGCTGTCCTGGATACCGATACCTTCCTCGTTTGCCTCAAGCAGGACACACCCAGCCCCATCTCCGAAGAGGACGCAGGTATTACGGTCTTCCCAGTTGATGACATCGCTGAGTTTCTCTGCACCCACCACAAGGGCATTTTTCATGGTGCCGACGGCTATCAGGGCACGAGCTGTTTCCAAGGCGTAGATGAAACCGGTACAGCCGGCACTGACATCCAGGGCCGGTCCCTTGCTTCCGAGCCGTTCTGCAAGCAGGCAGGCAGTGGAGGGGAAACCGGGGAAATCGGGAGTTGCCGTGGCAACGACGATGCCATCGATCTCTCCGGCATTTCTTCCGCTTCGTTTGAAAAGGTCTTCAATGGCCTTGTAGGCGAGGTCGCTGGTAAGCTCCCCCTTCTCTGCGATGTGACGTTCGGCAATGCCGGTGTGGCTTTTGATCCACTCGTCACTGGTATCGACAAGTTCTGCCATCTCGTCATTGGTGATCACTTTGGAGGGGGCATATGCTCCCACAGCGGTGATCTGTATGGAATGTGGAGGCTTCACAGTCTCCCTCCTTGGGTTCTTCAGATAGGTATACTATTATTACAATTTAGAAATATTTGTCAATATTGACATGAAAAGACCATACTGTTATTATTAAAACCAACTTGGATGCTACGTATTTGCATCCCATCCCCATTGTATGAGGAACACTATGGACACCTTGAACCTTGAACAGGTACTTTCCCTTTTTGACAACAGTACACTCAGCGAGCTGGAACTCTCCTGCCCCACCTATACGATCAAACTCAAGAGATCTTCTACCGAACAGATCCAAGCAAAGCCTTCGGCTCCTGTTGCCAAGGTTGCTGCAGCACCTGAAAAGGCAGCGAAGGCTGAAGACAAGACAGAAATCATCACCAGTCCCATCGTCGGCACATTCTACCTCACCCCGGCCCCGGATGCTCCTCCCTATGTACGGGTGGGCAGCACCGTCCAGGCAAAGGCTGTGCTGTGCACCATCGAGGCCATGAAGCTGATGAATCAGCTGGAAGCGGACTATGCCTGCGAGATCGTCGAGATCCTGGCCAAGCCGGAGTCGATGGTCGAGTTCGGCCAGCCGCTCTTCAAGGTAAAACGCATATGATAGGATCAATTCTCATTGCCAACCGCGGCGAGATAGCGGTACGTGTGGTCAGGGCCTGCAGGGACCTTGGCATCAGGGCGGTGGTTGCCTACTCCCAGGCAGACGCCGACACCCTGGCGGTCAAACTGGCTGACGAAGCGGTCTGCATTGGACCCGCTCCCACCCAGGAGAGTTACCTCAACAGCAAGAACATCATTGTGGCAGCCTGCCTCAAGCGCTGTGATGCCATCCACCCAGGTGTTGGCTTTCTCAGTGAGAACGCTGCCTTTGCCAAGGCAGTGGAGGATGCCGGCCTCATCTTCATCGGTCCGAAGAGCGAGACCATCGCCCTGCTGGGCAACAAGGTGGAGGCGCGCAAGGCAGCCTTGGCCGCCGGTCTTCCCATCACCCCCGGCAGCAAGGAAGCGATAACCGATCTTGCTGATGCCAAGCAGAGTGCAAGCCAGATCGGCTACCCGATCATCCTCAAGGCCTCCAGCGGAGGCGGGGGAAGGGGCATGCGCATCGTACGCAAGGAGAGCGAGCTGGAAGCAGCACTCGCCCTTGCCCGCAAGGAAGCCCTGCTCTTTTTCGGGGATGACTCGGTGCACATGGAGCGCTTTCTCGAACAGCCCAGGCATCTGGAAATCCAGTTGCTCAGCGACGGGAAAGGAACGGTAGTGCATCTTGGTGAACGGGACTGTTCTGTCCAGAAGAACCATCAGAAGCTGCTCGAGGAGAGCCCATCCCCCATCCTCAGCGAAAGCCTGAGAAAGGCTATGTGCGACGATTCTGTACGGCTCTTTCAGGAATTGGGCTATCGTGGGGCAGGAACTGTGGAGTATCTGGTGGAGGATTCGGCCTACTACTTCATGGAAGTGAATGCACGGTTGCAGGTTGAGCACCCGGTCAGCGAGCTGGTCAGCAGTTTTGACCTGGTCCGTGCCCAGATTGAGGTGGCGCAAGGAAAGAGCCTTCTGCTCAGCCAAAAGGATGTACAGCTCTCCGGTTATGCGCTGGAGTGCCGCATCAACGGCCTGAGTGCCGGCAGGATCGAGAAGTTCATCATGCCCAGCGGGCCTCATGTACGCGTGGATACCTACCTTGAGACCGGCTCGGTCCTCAGCCCCTACTACGACTCGTTGATCGCCAAGATCATTGTACATGCTCCCTCTCGTGAGCAAGGGCTTGCCATCATGCAACGCGCCCTCTCAGAGGTGGAGATCGTCGGGGTGAAGACCAACCTCGAGGAGCAGAAGCTTCTGATCTCGAGCAGGCCGTTCACCAGCGGACGCTTTGGTACCGACCTGTATACAAAGGTCTGCGACCAGGAGAAGAAACATGCCTGATCTCTGTCCCCATTGCCAGAAAGAGGTGGAGTTGGATGCCTATCGCATCTGCCCCGCCTGCAACCATTATTTTCCCTTGACCATTGCCCAGCGCTTGGCGCTGACGGTCGACAAGGACTCCTTTGTCGAGATGTCTGCAGAGATGCGGTCGCGAAACCCCATTTCGCTTGCCGGCTATGAGGATAAGCTCAAGGAGAATGAGAAGAAGTCCTCCCTCAACGACGCAGTGACCATCGGAAGCTGCACGATCGAGGGTGACAACGCCATCATTGCCATCATGTCCTTTGCCTTCATGGGCGGAAGCATGGGCTCGGTGGTAGGCGAGAAGATCACCCAGGCGATGATCGAGGGTGCCCTGCGCGGATGGCCGGTGGTCATCTTCACCGCAAGCGGTGGAGCCAGGATGCAGGAGGGGATTTTCTCTCTCATGCAGATGGCCAAGACCGCCAGTGCCGCCGCACTGCTTGAGGAAACGAAGACCCCGCTCTTCTTGGTGCTGACCAATCCCACCACCGGTGGGGTGACCGCCTCCTTTGCCATGCTTGGGGATGTCATTCTTGCCGAGCCCGGAGCGATCATCGGATTTGCCGGGCCCCGTGTCATCGAGGGCACCATCCGCGAGAAGCTGCCTGAAGGCTTCCAGCGCTCTGAGTTCCAGCAGTCCAAGGGTTTTGTCGACGCCTTGGTCAGTCGGGACAAGCTGAAGCAGACCCTCTCCTTTTTGATCAAGACCCATACCAGAAAGGAGGCCGTCCATGCCTGATCTGAAACAATCCCTCGATACCATCGAGACGGTGGTAAAAACCTCCTACACCTGTGAAGGCACTTCCAGTTGGGACTGCGTACTGCGCAGCCGCCAGCAGGGCAGGCCGGGTGCCAAGACCTTCATCGATCTGATCTGTGATTCCTTCATGGAACTCCATGGCGACCGCCTCTATGGTGATGACCCGGCCATGATTGGGGGCATCGGTATGGTGGGGGGGAGAGCCATCACCTTCATCGGCAACCGCAAGGGTGCGAACTTCAAGGAGAATGTGCTGTGCAACTATGGCATGAGCAATCCCGAGGGGTATCGCAAGGCTTTGCGTCTTGCCAAGCAGGCCGAGAAGTTCGGCCGTCCGGTTGTCTGTTTCATCGACACCCCGGGCGCCTATCCGGGCCTTGGGGCTGAGGAGCGGGGCATCGGGCAGGCGATTGCTGAGAACCTGAAAGTCTTCTCCACCCTCAAGACCCCTGTGCTTTGCTTCATCATCGGTGAAGGCGGCAGCGGGGGAGCCTTGGGCATCGGGGTGGGGGATAAGCTGTACATGCTCGAACATGCCGTGTATTCGGTCATCACCCCCGAAGGCTTTGCCTCCATTTTGCTGCGTGATCCGAGCAAGGCGAAGGAAGCTGCCGAGGCGATGAAAATGACCAGCCACCACCTCAAGGAGTTTTCGGTCATCCACGACATCATCCCCGAACGCAGCACCGAGCAGACCGCCCAGGCGATCAAGGAGACAATCATCCGCGACCTTGATGTGCTGTGCAACAAGCCGCTGGACAACCTGGTACGCTATCGTCTGAAGAAGATACGCGGCATCGGGGAGGTCTCGGGAGGCAAGGAGTGGTGGCAACCGCTTCTGGAAGTCTTTACCAAGACACAGAGCCTTCGCTAGATGTGGGCAGCCTTCTTCTCCAGGTCACGCATTCCTCGGAAGAAGAAGACGCTGGTAAGTACCGTTGAGAGTGCATCGGCTACCGGGGCTGACCACAGGATGCCCTGCATGCCGAAGAAGTGTGCAAAGAGCAGGATTGCCGGAATCAGAAAGAGCCCTTGCCTGGACAGGGTAAGGGTCAAGGCAATCTTGCTTTTGCCGATTGCCTGGAAGAAGTTTCCGGCGATCACCTGGTACCCCACCAAGGGCGTGAGCAGGAACCAGCGCCTGAGGGCGTATACCCCGAGATTGAGCAGCGCTGGATCCTGGTTGAACATTCCCACCATGGTGCGGGGAAAGAGCTGGGTCACCGCATAGCCCACCAAGATCACGGCCGTGGCGCTGAGGATACCGAGTTTGGCAGCTTCCTTGACACGGTCGTACTGTTTTGCCCCGAAGTTGAAGCTGATAAGCGGCTGAACACCCTGGTTGATGCCGATGACCGGCATGAAGAGCAGGGTCTGCAGGCTGTGGACAATGCCCATTGCGGCAATGCCCAGGTCCCCGCCGTGGAGGATGAGCGTCTTGTTGAGGATTACGTTCAGGATGCTGGACATGATCTGCAAGGTGAACGGGGGAAAGCCCAGCGTCACAATCGAGCGGACCACCGAAAGACGGATGCGGTGCTTGGCAAATCTGAGCTTGACGCGGCTGCGCTTTCCCAGAAAGTAGGAGATGACCCAGATGAAGGAGAAGCTTTGGCTGATGATGGTTGCCAAGGCCGCTCCTGCCATGCCCCAATCCAGGACATAGATGAAGATCGGGTCGAGGATGATGTTCGTCCCAGCCCCGAGGAACATCGAGAGCATCGCAACCTTCGGGTTGCCATCAGCACGAATGAAGTGATTCAGACCCATGCTGGTTACGGCAAAGACCGAGCCCATCAGGATGACCCTGAGATAGCTTGAGGCATAGGGCAGCACCTGCTCGCTTGCCCCGAACATTCTCAGGATGGTGGGCATGAAGATTTGCCCCAGGATAAGGAAGACCAAACCGCCTCCGGTGAGCAGGATGAAGGAGGTGAAGAGGGCTTCCTCGGCCTCCTCATTCCTTTTCTGGCCCAAGCGGATGGAGAAAAGGGTAGCTCCTCCAATGCCGAAAAGCACCCCCAAGGCCATTAGGATGATCATGATGGGGAAGGCGATGGTGATGCCGGCTATCCCGTTTGCCCCGATGGAGGGGCTGTTGCCGATGAAGATGCGGTCTACGACGTTGTAGAGTGCGTTGACCATCATCCCGACGATGGCCGGGATGCTGAAGCGCATCAGAAGCTTGAAAATTGGTTCTGTACCCAAGGGGTTTGCGTGTTCTGCTGTGTGTTGCATGTCAGCTCAATTCCTTCTGTATCATACCCAGTTGTGCACAGAGTTGTTCGTAGGTCTCGCTTCCGAACTGCTCCATCAGGTCCAGGTTCCACCTGCGTACCCGGTTGGTAAGCTCTGCTTCCAAAGCTTTGGCGTGTTCTGTCAGGTGGATGCGGTTGCACCGTTTGTCCTTCTCATCCTGGGTTCGGGTGACATAGCCTTTGTCGATGAGCACTTTCAGGGCCCGTGCGGTTGCTGCCTTGTCGATGACCAGGGCTGTGGAGAGTTCTTCCTGCGTCTGTCCTTCGGCTTGGTAGAGGGACATCAGAAAGCCCACTTCCCCGCTGGTGAGGCTGTAGGGTTTGAGGACCTGGTTGAGGTAGCGTTGGTTGTGTCGGTGCAAAATTGCCAAGTGGCGTGCAAGACTGGTGTACATGTACACTCTATACCCCAAATTGGTTGATATGTCAACTAATAAGTTCTGTAGATACACCATTGGCTGTGGTATACTCACCCTATGCATGCACAACCCACCATTGCCCTGATGTATGATTTTGACAAGACGCTCACCACCAAGGATATGCAGGAGTATACCTTCATCCCCAAGCTTGGTCTGAGCAGCGAGGAGTTCTGGGAGAAGGCAAACGAGCAAGCCCGGAAAGAAGGGATGGACCACATCCTCTCCTACCTCAAGCTCATGCTTGATGAGGCAAAACGATGCAACCAACCGATCCAGCGTAGTGATTTGGTTGAGCTCGGTCGGGACCTGGAGTTCTATCCCGGGGTGGAGGGGTGGTTCTCTGCCATCAATGCCGTGGGAGAAGAGCTGGGCCTCTCCATCGAGCACTACATCATCTCCTCAGGTCTCAAGGAGATCATCGAAGGCTCGGCCATCGGGTCGGCCTTCAGGCGCATCTATGCCTGTGAGTATCTCTATGATGCTGAGGGTAGAGCTGTCTGGCCCAAGCTGTCGGTCAACTATACGGCCAAGACCCAGTTCCTTTTTCGCATCAACAAGGGTGTGCTGGATGTCTATGATGACAAGGCACTGAATGACTACACCAAGGAGTCGGACCGCAGTGTTCCGTTTCGCAATATGATCTACATCGGGGATGGGCTGACCGATGTGCCCTGCATGAAGCTGGTCAAGGAGAATGGGGGCAAGTCAATTGCAGTCCATGCCCCCAATAGGCTTGCTGCCTGCAAGAAGCTGATGAACGAGAACAGGATCAACTTCTACGCTCTCGCCGACTACCAAAGCGAAGGTGAGCTCTTCGGTCTTGTCTCAACCATCCTGGAGAACATGCGAAGTGAAAACGTCCTCCAGAGTTGGCATCGAAGTCAGCAGAGCGAAGCGGTGCTGCTACACTCCTAGGCCTTCCTGCATCCAGTAACTGAGCGCTTCCATCCCTTTTTGGGTAGGGTGAAGGTTGTCAGCAAGCAAGCCGTCCCCCAGGGAGATGGGTTTTCGTGCAAGGTCGATCAAGTGGGCTTTCGGGCCTGCCTTCACCGCATCGCGGATGATCTGGGCAAGCTCGAGCTGGGTCCAGCCGTGCATGTTCGGCTCATCCAGCGCCCGGTCGGTTCTCTGCAACGGGGTGCAGAAGTACAGCTCGCTTGAGCTGTGGCGCTTGAGCATCTCCCTGACCAAGGTCTCATAAGCCTCGGCAAAGACTTCTTTTGTGGTCGGCTGGTCGGCCTGTCCCCAGTCGTTGGTGCCGCCGAAGATGATGATCAGGTCGCCGCCAAGCCGGCTCTGCCGCTTCTCATCCTGGAAGCAGGAGG
>RZYT01000341.1 GCA_009930195.1 Spirochaetia bacterium
TTACTTTGCAGGTTGAAAATAGTGAACAGATAGCAATCAGAAACAAATGCATGCAGGCGCATGACGAACAGCGCAGAGGGCATGATTCCCAAAATTGAAATATGGCACAACAGGAAGAAGTATTTAAGAAACTGGTATCACACTGCAAAGAGTACGGGTATGTGTTCCCGTCGAGCGAGATCTATGACGGGCTGGGCGCTGTGTATGACTACGGTCAGATGGGCGTGGAACTGAAGAACAACATCAAGAAATACTGGTGGGACAGCATGGTGTTGCTGCACGAGAACGTGGTAGGCATCGACTCTGCCATCTTCATGCACCCCACCATCTGGAAGGCATCGGGACATGTGGATGCCTTCAACGACCCGCTGATCGACAACAAGGAGAGCAAGAAACGTTACCGCGCCGATGTGCTGATAGAGGATCATCTGGCTAAGTACGACGACAAGATAGAGAAAGAGGTTGAGAAGGCGCAGAAGCGCTTTGGTGAGAGCTTCGACGAACAGATGTTCCGAGACACCAATCCCCGTGTACTTGAAAACAAGCAGAAGAGGGATGCGATCCATGCCCGCTTTGCCAGGGCACTCAACGACAGCAACCTGGAGGAGCTGCGCCAGATCATCCTCGACTGTGAGATCGCCTGTCCCATCAGCGGCACCCGCAACTGGACGGAGGTGCGTCAGTTCAACCTGATGTTCTCCACCGAGATGGGATCTACCGCCGACGGCGCCATGAAGGTGTACCTCCGTCCCGAGACGGCACAGGGCATCTTCGTCAACTTCCTCAATGTGCAGAAGACGGGCCGCATGAAGATACCCTTCGGCATCGCCCAGATCGGCAAGGCCTTCCGCAACGAGATCGTAGCCCGTCAGTTCATCTTCCGCATGCGGGAGTTTGAACAGATGGAGATGCAGTTCTTCGTGGCACCGGGTGAGGAGCTGAAGTGGTTCGAGCACTGGAAGGCGTTCCGCATGAAGTGGCACCAGACACTCGGATTCGGTGCCGACAAGTACCGTTTCCACGACCACGACAAGCTGGCGCATTACGCCAACGCGGCTACCGACATCGAGTTCGAGATGCCGTTCGGCTTCAAGGAGGTGGAAGGGATCCACTCCCGCACCGACTTCGACCTGAGTCAGCATGAGAAATACTCCGGCAAGAAGCTGCAGTACTTCGATCCGGAGCAGAACAAATCCTATGTACCATTCGTGGTGGAGACCTCCATCGGCGTGGACCGCATGTTCCTCTCGGTGTTGGCAGCCTCCTACTGCGAAGAGACACTCGAGGGGGGTGAGACCCGCGTGCTGCTCAACCTGCCCCCCGCCCTGGCACCGGTGAAGCTGGCTATCCTGCCACTGGTGAAGAAAGATGGTCTGCCGGAGAAGGCACGTCAGATGATGGATGAGCTGAAGTTCAGCTTCGCCTGCCAGTACGACGAGAAAGACAGCATCGGCAAGCGCTACCGCCGCCAGGATGCCATCGGCACACCCTTCTGTGCCACCATCGACCACCAGACGCTGGAGGACAACACGGTCACCATCCGCTATCGTGACACGATGGTGCAGGAGAGGGTGACAATCGACTCGCTACAGCGGGTGATCGCCGAGAAGACCGATTTGAAACATCTCCTGAAAAAATTATCCTGATCATGAAGAGAAAGATTTTCCAAACCATTCTGCTGCTTACCGCATTGCTGTTCCTAATCGTCTCATGCGATGAGACAGAGACTTTCGACGACCGGTGGAAAATAGAGAATGAGACACAGTTCGCAAAAATCACAGCCAACCCGGAATATGCCAAAATCAACTCGCAATCGGGAAAGGGGTTTATCATGTACAAAGAGCTGGAACAGGGCGATGGTGCAACCCCCTACTTCACCGATCAGGTGAAAGTGCTCTATACCGGCTGGTATAAGAACGACTGGTCACTGTCCGACAGCTACACCAATGACAAGGGCAATCTGATCCTGAACAAGATTGTCTTTGATTCCACCGGCAACCGCAATGACATCCCCAGCACTTTCTCAGTGAATGGCGTGGTAGACGGCTTCTCCACAGCGTTGCAACATATGCAGGTAGGCGACAAATGGGAGGTCTGGATCCCCTGGAAGCTGGGATATGGTGAAGCGGGAAACAACAGCATACCGGGCTACACCACAT
>RZYT01000069.1 GCA_009930195.1 Spirochaetia bacterium
AAGGAAAAAGAGAAGCATTCCCGCTTCTCTTCGCCTTCATCAAACCTTAGTTTTTTGCTTCCAAACAATGAAGCATTACCTCATGCATGCAGTCTTTGTGGGCAAAATGCTCCTTCTGAGAGCACGTTGTACATCAGATCACAAACTCCGAAGCCAGACCCTCATCTCTTCGTCTTTTCCTCTGTTTCCCCATTGGAAATAGGGAATTGCCTTCAGCCTGACCTTGGATCTCTGCCGTTCTTTCATCGGTGCATAGAGGCTGTCGAGAGAAATGGTTTCCCTATATCCATCGAAAAGGATGCACGTAGCGGAAACCGATTGTATCGTTTCTTTCCCAAGCTCAAAAGACCCTTGTGGATCCAGCAGCAACTCCTGCAATTCCGGACCGTTGTCAAATTCTTCCAAGCAATACACCAGCGGGCCGCGCATCAGGGCTGCTTTTCCACAATACGCTTGTACCCTGCTATCAGCTTGGACAACTCTGACCGGCATTTCAAACAAAACTGCAACAGTATCGGAGGTTGTCCACATCCGATCGAGAACGATATAGCCTTCCTCCAGAGCGTATGTGTCATCCTTGATCCCATTTATGCGGATCTCCCAGTCATCACACCAACCTGGCTTTCGAAGCAAAAGAGAAAAACGTTGGGGCTCAGCCATCTCCAGGGAAAACCGGATATCCCCATCCCATGGATACGTGGTGGTTTGCCGGAGCAAGAACCTACTCCCTCCTACCATCAGGTCTACCTCAGACGCAATGTACTGGTGAACGTAGAGACGGGTGCCCGAAACACTGTAGAGATAGCTCCCGATCGAGCCGATCAAACGAGCAATGTTCGTTGGACAACATGCACAGTCGAACCACCCCACCCGATGCGTAAGGACATGCTCCATATCCTGTCTGTATGCTGTTATCTGCGGCTTGGTCTCCAATGGATTCACATAAAAATAGTTTTTTCCGTCCAAAGAGATACCACTCAGCGCCCCATTGTAGATCTCCTTCTCCACCATATCTGCATAGCGGCTGTCAGCATCGATGAGTGACATCCTCCACGCCCAAAACACCACCCCTATCGAAGCGCAGGTCTCGGTATATCCGCGATCAGGGGGGAGATCATAATCAACGGTGAAACGCTCCCCATGACTCTGGGAACCAATGCCCCCGGTTATATAGATACGTTTTTGTTCCAGATTATCCCAAAGCAGCTTCAGGGTTTCCCATAGCTCCGGCTCTCTGGTCCTCCGGTATTGGTCAGCAATCCCGGCATACAAATAGACTGCACGAACAGCATGACCGGTTACCGTATCCATTTCCCGAATAGGTTTGTCGGCAATCAGGTAGTCAGAATCAAGCCATCTGGTTTTGGGCTTCTTTCCTTCTTTTGCGATACTCCCTGTACCATCCTTTTGGGGAACTCCCCTGATATTCATGAAGTAGTCCGCCAAATCCTTGTAGCGGTCATCTCCGGATGCATCTGCCAAACGATAGAGCGCCAATTCAATTTCCGGATGGCCGTCGTACGCATGAAGCTTCCCTTCCTCCACCCCAAATTCTTTGGTGATCAAATCGGCGTACCGGATCATGACATCCATCAGCTTCCGTTTGCCGGTAACCTGATAATATGCAACTGATGCCTCCATCAGATGCCCGGCACAATACAGTTCATGCCCCATCGCAAGATCGGTCCACCGTTGCTCAATACCCTTGGCTGTGTAGTAGGTATTCACATAGCCATTGCTGTGCTGGCTCTTTTCAATCAGCCTCACCAGTTCATCAATCGTGTTCTCCAACGCTTCGTTTGGAGAAAATACCAACGAATAGGCAGCAGCCTCAATCCATTTCGCAACGTCACTATCCTGAAAGATCGTCCCTTCAGGCACACCTTCCATTTCTCTCGCAGCAATCCTGAAATTTTCCACCGCATGACTCAAGGGAACATCTTTGGTGCGGTTGTTCAGGGTATCCCACTGATAGGGAATAATTGCGTGCGCCAGCAACCGATTCCTGTCTTCCCATAAGCCTGCAAGCAATTTCACGCTCTTGAGGTCCACGCCCGTATGTTTATTATTCATTATCACTTATCCTTTTATTCCACCCAAGGTCAAGCCGGAAATAAAAAATTTCTGGGCACTGAAGAACAACACTATCAACGGTAAGATCGTAAGCGTTGCTGCTGCCATGAGCACTCCCCATGGGGTGTAGTATGTAGAGATGAACGTCCTGATCCCGATGGCAAGCGTGAACTTCTCCCTATCGTTCAAAAACAGCAGAGGTCCCATGAAATCATTCCAGGTAAACATAAATTGGAATATTGCGACCACTGCCATCGCTGGTTTTGCCAAAGGCAATATGATTTTGGCGATGATGAGCGGGTAATTTGCACCATCCATGAATGCAGCCTCATCAAAATCCCTGGGTATTGTCCTGAGAAACTGGCAAAGCATGAAAATGAAAAAGGCATTGCCAAAGAAGGCAGGAACAATCAGAGGGAAAAAGGTATTGATCTTGCCAAACCAGTTCCATTCAATAAACAGAGGTATCAATTGAACGTAGGCTGGAAGCATGAGCGTCCCGATGCTCAGGGAGAACATGAGCTTTCTTCCCTTGAATTCAATCCGAGTGAGGCCGTATGCAATCATGAGGTTTGAAATCAGCGCCCCAAAAATATTGAACGTCACCACAAAGATGGTATTTGCATAGAATTTAGCAAAGGGTACCATGGTAAAGACCTCGGCATAATTCTGAAAACGAATCTTTTTCGGAAAGAAAATCAACGGCAGTTTGAACATATCCTCCGTTGACATGAGGGAACTCCGGACCAACCAGAGCAGTGGGATCAGACAGCATATTGCACCTGATACCAGACAGAGATACGTGAGAACAGCAGCACCAGTTCTTCTTGTCTTCATCATCGGTCCCCCTCATAGTATGTCCAGTGACAAGAAGTCTTGAAAATTACCAAGGAGATGAGAAGGGTCAGGATGAACAAGACCCATGCCATAGCGTTTGCGACACCCATCTTCCCGTATTTGAATGCATTATTGTAGATATGCAACACAAAGCTTAAGGAAGAGTTGACAGGTCCGCCTCCAGTCATGATATAGGGTTCCACGAAGAGCTGAAGGCACTTGATCATATTGACAATCATGTTGTAGAGGATGATGGGGCTGAGAAGCGGAATGATCACAAACCGGAACTTATGCCAATAGCGTCCTCCATCTATCTCGACTGCCTCCAGCAAGTCCTTGGGAATGCCCTGCAAACCAGCCAGAAAGATGATGATGATGTTCCCGACATTCCAGATGTTCATGATGGTAAGGCTAGGAATCACCATGTGCCTGCTGTCAATCCATTGCACACGATTGAGGCCAACGGAATGCAACAGGTAATTGATCAAGCCATACTGGCTGTTGAACAACCAAAGCCACATCACTGATGAAACGACAATGGGAATAAGCGAGGGAAGATAGAAAATGGTGCGGAAGGCTCGTTTTCCCCTCACCTGCGTGTTCAGCAAAAGAGCACCCCCCAAAGCAATGATCATCTGGAGGGGAACACTGAGAACAGTGAAATACAAGGTGTTCCGAACGGATTTCAGGAAGAGTTCATCCTCTGTGAATATCGTGATGTAGTTCTTCAACCCTACGAATTCCGCTTTGCTGAGCATATCCCATTCGGTTAGACTCGTCCATAAACTCAACCCCATTGGGAATGCTACCCAAAGTGTCAAACCAAGACAGAGAGGCGAGATGAGTATCCAGCCCCACAGGGTTTGTCGTTTGGTATTAAAGCCCATCTTGGCACCAGCCATGAGAAACCTCCATCTTAACCAGGAGCTGCCCCGGAAAGGAGCAGCTCCCCAATGCTCAATAGGTACCTTGGAGCAAGCCGGATTTCCTGATTTTCCCAGCGGCTTCAGTCAATGCTTCTTTTGCAGTCTTTTCACCGATCCAGATGCTCTCAACTGCAGAATTCAGGTAATCACCCCAAATCTGATTGATGTTCTTGATCATGATCGGTTCGTTGACTGCGACTGCCATGGAGTCTACCACAGCTTCCTTGAACCCTTCTGGATGTACATCATTGTCCAGCCACTTTGCCAAATCTTCGGCATCAGTATAATAGGACATTTTCGTAGGCATCCAAAGCCCTGAAGTATAGAGGTCGAGTGTCTTGGAAGGATCCATCATCCATTTCTGCAAAGCCCAGGCTTCTTCGGGATGTTTTGTGGAATTGAAGACAACATTGACACCACTTACATAGAGCTGTGCCGGCTTCTTCATGATGGGAAGGGCTGCCACCCCATAGTCAAAACTCTTCATTGTTCCGAGTTCCAGCAAAGTCCACTGCCCAGTCACATAGAATCCCAACTGGCCATTGGCCAACATGGTCATCGGGGAAACACTTGTGCCACCGGTAACAAGAGGCATCACATGATGCACATTCATCAGATCAGACAAGTTCTGGAATGCTTCGATGGCTTCCGGCTTGTCGACATACACCGTTTTCCCATCAGAGCCGATGATATCCCCACCATTGCTCCACACACTCGGGTAATACATTGCAGACCACAAGTCATAACTCACGCCGAATCGTGTGATGTCCTTGGCATTGAAACCCGGATCACCAGGATGGTTTCCCTTGCTGTCGACGGTAATCTTCTTCAGATTGGTCACAAACTCATCCCACGACCATGCGCTCCGGTAGTCGGTTGGAGGAATCGGGACCCCCGCATCCTCAAGGACTTTTTTGTTGTACCACATGACCTGGCACTCAGCTGCCGAATATGCCCCGTACGTATTCCCCTGGATCTTCAGCCAAGTCTGAGGCAAGTAGGAGTCATCCATGCCATCACGGGCAATCAAATCATCCAATTTGAGGAAATAGCCATTCTCGGCATAATTTCCGAATTCTTCCGGTCTGAAATAGCCTACATCAGGCAACGTGTTGGAGACCGCCAATGCCTTCATCTTTGCATTATACGTTGAACCATCGAGATCTCCGGGAAGATACATGGGTTCTACCTTGATGGTAGGATTGGCTGCTTCGAATTCGGACAAAGCTTGCTTAACCGCCGCATCTTCAGCTGGACTTCCCCAGTAGATATACTTCAGATTGACTTGATCAGAAGCAGTTGCTTTCTGCCCATTCGCAAAACAAAGGCCTGCACTTATGAGAAAGAGAATACAGGCAATGACCAAAAACTTGCTTTTCATAGGATCCTCCTTTTGGATTCTAAGTAATTAAAGCATTACAAATTATAAACCAATAGAGAAAGAATCATGATATTATATGCAAAAATCCTACTTTTTTTGAGGTTCATTATGGAGTTTGTTTTCATCCCAAATCTTTCGGAACTTCAAGCTGAGAATTGCGGCATCGCCATCCTGAGCCCTGGGTGGATTCACAAAAAACGCAATCTGAGCACCTCTGTTCTCATCCTGGGGCACCAAGGCAAGGTGAGCATTCAGGAAGAGTCGGAGATGTACTGTATCCAACCTTCATCATTCTGCCTCCTTTCGGAGGGAAGAAACCACTGGGGAGCTGAAGAGCTCCAAGAGAAAGCACGGTACTATTGGATACATTTCAAAACAAAGGAGGCCCCACAATTCCTCTCGGAAAAAGAAGCCTTGCTCATCATCAATAATCCAGAAATCGCCAGATCCAGGTTGCATGATGCTCTGCTGTTGCCGAGATACATGGACACGATCAACACCAATGTAGTGAGAGAATTGTTCCACGCACTTCTCTATGAACAGGAAAACAAGTGTTTCACTGAGCAGAAGTATCAAGCAACCGTAAAGCTGTTGCTGATTTCCCTCAATGAGACGGTGATGGATATCATCAACAATTCAAAAAAGAACGAGAACAACAAGAGCATCGTGAACAAAGTCATCCAGTTGGTGTATGAGAATCTTTCAGATCCTGGATTTTCGGTAAAACGGTTGGCAGACACCCTGTGCTATAATCCAGACTACCTGAACCGGCATTTCAAATCACTGATGAAACGATCGCTGATAGAATACATCATAGACAAAAGGATTGAGCATTCGCTTGTTGCCCTGATTGATAGTGACAAGACAATTTCAGCAATTGCAGAGGATTCCGGTTTCTCATCCTATAGGGATTTTGTCCACCAATTCAAGCGCAGAAAGGATATGACCCCCTCCAACTACCGGAACTACCATAGGATGCTTCATATCACCAACAGCTGATACCCGGACCTTGGACCCTTATGCGAAGTGTTGTGAACCCCTCCGGGAACTCGCTGATACACCAATGCACAGAAGGTCTCCTGCTCAACCCTTCACAGCCCCAATCATGATGCCCTTGACGAAATAGCGCTGCAGGAAGGGATAGAGGATGATGATGGGGAGCGTGCTGGTGATGATCACCGCACTCTTGATCGAGATGGCTATGGTGCTCTTGTCCCCTGCCCCTGCTGCATCTCCCACCATGCTGGTTCCCGTCACGATATTGCGCAGGAAAAGCATCACCGGGAACTGGCTGCTCTTGAGATAAATCAGGCCATTGAACCAGTCGTTCCAGAAGAAAACAGCCGTATACAGGCCAACCGTTGCCAGGGCTGCGGTGGAGAGCGGGAGTATGATCTTGCGCAAGATTCCAAAATAGTCCAGCCCATCGATGATCGCAGCCTCCTCCAAATCCATCGGAATGGACTTGAAGAAGTTGATCAGCAGGATCAGGTTGAACTGATTGATCGCAAACGGAAGCAACATGGCAAGACGGGTGTTGGTCAACCGCAAAGAGGATACCAAGAGGTAGTTGGGGATCAAGCCACCGCTGAAGAACATGGAGAAGATCACCAGACGCATGATCAGATGCGTCCCTTTCAGGCTCTTCTTGCTCAGCGGATAAGCAAACAGAATCATCATCACCAGGCTGATGGCTGTTCCCACTATCGTATAGAAGAACGTGTTTCCGTAGGCACGGAAGAAGTTGGGATAGGAGAAAATCTGCTTGTACGCCTCCAGCGTCACCTCCTTGGGGATGAGAAACACCTCATTGTTGATGATCGAGCGGGGACTGGAGATGGAGAGCGCAAGCATGTAGATGAACGGAATCAGACACGCTGCAAGGGTGAAGATCATCACCAGATAGACAACAGTGGAAAAGAGCAGCGAAGAGCGGGTTCGGTAGGTACGCATATCAGTACACCCCCTCGCCGGTCAGCTTGCGGCTCAAAGCGTTTGAGGATGAAACCAGAATCACCCCGATAATACCGCTGAACAAGCCGATGGCAGTAGCATAGCTGTAGTTCTGGTTTGCCAAACCGGTGCGATACACCAGCGTATCGATGATGTCACTGACCATGCTGTTGTCCGGTGTGTAGAGCAGGAGTACCTTCTCAAAGCCCAAGGAGAGCAACCGACCCACATTGAGGATGAGCATCACCATGATGGTCGGCATGATCGAGGGGATGGTCACATAGAAAATCTGCTGGGTGCGTGAGGCCCCGTCAATGGTAGCCGCCTCATAGAGGTCGGCAGGAATGGCGGTGATGGCAGCCAGATAGATGATGGCAGTCCAGCCGGTATACTGCCAGGTATCCACCAGAATGTAGATGATGCGGAAGAACCTCGCTTCGTTCATGAAGTAGATGGCTTCCTGACTGAACAGCCGTTGTCTGAGTATGTTGACGATTCCGGAAGAGGGAGAAAGCAACTCGCCCAGGATGGCGATGACCACCACCGTGGAGATGAATCGAGGCATATACGACACGGTTTGCACCACCTTCTTGAACGGAAGCAGATGCACTTCGTTGAGGAGAATGGCGAAGATGATGGGGATGGGAAAGTTCACCACCAGGTTGAGCAAGCTCAGCACCAAGGTGTTGCGGAAGGCCCGCCAGAAGGCAGGATCGGACCAGAACCGGGAGAAGTACTGCAACCCCACCCACTCGGTTCCAAACGGCCCCATGCCCGGCCGGTAGCGCCTGAAAGCAAGCACATTGCCGAACATCGGGGCATACTTGAACACAATGAAGTAGAGCACCGGCAACACCATCATAAGATACAGCTGCCAGTAACGGCCAAGATAGGCTCCCCTTCGTTTCAGCATCGGCCTATCCAGACCTTTCTCACTCTTCATCAAACACTCCTGAACGTAAGGAAAGGGGCCCCGCCGTTGCAGGACGGGGCCTCACTGCCCTAGAGATTTGCGTTGTACAGATCGTTGAACTTCTCGATGCCAAGGCTCTTCATCTCCTTGACATACGCGTCCCAATCCTTCTCGATGCTCTTGCTTCCGGTAAGGAAAGCAGAATTCCAGCGCTCGAAGGCATCGGAGAGCGGAGTCTGCAGGGTCCCTGCTTCCTCAGCCTGGCGATCGTCGAACTTCGGGGTCGGGGGGATGGCCTGGATGACGTCGCCCATTGCCTCAACCTCGGCGTTGATCCTGGCGTAGTTCTCGTCATACTTGGTCATCTCGCGTGAGTTGACCCAGACCATCTGCGTCACATCGCTTCCACAGCCGTAGCGAACCTGCAGGCTCTTGTAGATGCCTTCGCTGGAGTTGAGAATCTCATTGACGAAGACAATCTTGCCGTCCTTCACCGTGTAGGTGGTTCCCTCCACCCCGAGGCACCAGAGCTTGGCATTCTCTTCAGAGAAGAACATCTCATCCACAGCACGGACAATCTGTTCAAAATCTGAACGCTTGCTGGTCTTGTACGGGAAAAGGATGCCCGAACCGGTCTTGCTCTTGGGCTGGTGGTGTGCACCGGCAGGACCGCTGAGGGAAGGATACATCTGCAGCTTGAAGCCCGGGATCGAGCTGTTGGCGGTTACGCCGCCGAGCTGATCATAATATGCATAGCTCGCCATAGCCTTGCCGGTTGCAAGTTTCTGTGTCCAGCGGTCTCCATCAATAGGTTCGGCCATCTCAGGATCGAGCAAGCCTTCCGCATACAGCTTGTGGAAGTACGTGACGTAGTCCTTGTACTGCTCGCTGATGGCACCAGCGAAATAGCGCTTGTTCGCATAATCCCAGCTGAGAGTGTTGCTGCCGCTTGCACTGTTCTTGCCCAGTGAAATACCCCAGGAAGGCATGGTCATGCGGTAGAGCACACGAGGGCCTGCCAGGATGGTAAGGGGATAGGAAGAAGGATTGTTCTGCTTGAACACCTTGAGCACCTGATACAGGTCATCAAAGGTCTTCGGGGTCTTGAGGTTGTACTTCTTCAGCAGGTCCTCGCGCAGGATCAAGCCGCCATCATAGAAGGGAACATCGAAGAGAGCGGGAAGATAGTAGCGCTTGCCATCCTTCAGATTGAGCGCATTCACATCGTCCTCAAGGCCGAACTCCTTGACCCTGGCGTTGAAATTGGGTGTCCACTCGCTGTAATCGCTGATCGGAACGATTGCGCCATTGAGTGCAAGCGCCGCATTCTCGCCCTTTGTGGACTGGTAGAGAATGACATCGGGGGCGTTGGTGCCGGTGTTCAGTGCCAAGGAGACCTTGGTCTGATAATCGGCGATCGGGATGATCTCAAACTCCACGTCTGCGTTCACCCGTTTCTGGACCTCGGTGACAGTCAGCCAGTCCTGCTTGAACGGCAGGGTGGCATTGTCTGAATAGTAGGCGGAGAATGAGACCGGACCGCCACTTTGTTCCTTTACTCCCGCCGCTGTGAGCGAGAAGGAAAGGGTAAGCAAAACCAAGAGAGCAACCAATAGGGTTTTCTTCATAGTGCCCCTCCTTTGTGTATTTGAAAAACCGATGTACGGTCTTTACCAACAAAGCTCTGCGGCTGTCCTGGAAGGGTGCAAACTCGGGAGACATGAGGACTGCCACCTCTGTAGTATAAGCACCAAATGGTGCAAATCGCAACAATCTTTTTTACCAATACCCTAAATTTTTCTGAAAATTATTTTCAACTACCGTTGGATTTTTCCCATCACCACCCTATGTCTTGCACCGGTTGCACCGAGCATGTTGTTGGGTCTTCCCTGCAAAGCCTCATACGCAAGCAGGGCGAACGCGACCGCTTCCTTGCTGTCACTGTTTCTGCCCACCTGTTCCTGCGTCAGCACCTTGGTTCCCAACTCCTTGGAGAGGGCGGAAAGCAAGGTCTGATTATGACTGCCTCCCCCTCCGACAAGCAGACGATCGAGCTTTGCGGGAGAGAACCGCCCAACCGCTCGTTGCACGCAGCGTGCAATGAAATGGGTCGTGGTTCCCAGAAGATCGACAAAGGGCACTCCCAGCTTGTCGGCCTCAGCCTGCAAGGCGGCAACATA
>RZYT01000342.1 GCA_009930195.1 Spirochaetia bacterium
GGTGGGGGTGACGCAGAACTTCCTTTTTCCTTCCCTCTACAGGGCCGAACGGGAGGTGAAGCGGGTGGAACGGAATCTCTCAGTTGATGAGCTCTCCATTCGGCAGGAGGAGCTGATAAGGGAGGTTTCCTTGGGGTACATCGGTGTGCAGGTGTTGCAGGAGAAGAAGAGGATCTATGCCGGCATCGACAGTCTCTACAGGGAGATTCTCCGGGGTGCAACCCTCAAAAACCGTTCCGGTATGATCAGCAACCTGGATTTGCTTAACATCAGCGCCAGACAACAGCAACTCGACCAACAGCTGCAGGGGCTGGATTACCAGCTTGATGATGCCCTGCAGCAACTCAGTCGGCTGATGGGGACTGACACCCTGATCGTGGTCTCCCCGGAGATACAGGAGCTGCCTCTCACCCACAGGGAGGTGGAATCAACCCCTTTCTATCGCTGGTTACTCAACAGGGAAGCGCTCAGCAGGGCCAATGTGGGTGTGGAGCAGAAGAAGCTGTTGCCCGATATCTCACTGAACTATTTCCTGGGAACCAATTTTCACGACCACTCCCGTTATTACCACGGATTTGAAGCCGGCATCTCCATCCCTCTCTTTTTCGGCCCACAGAGGTCCAGGATCAAAGCTTCCCGGATCACAGCCGATGCAACACGCAATTTCACGGAATATGAGATCAGGCGGATGAGGGATAAACAAAAGGAATTGATGAATGCCCATCTGAAATTCCGTGATCGGCTTGACTACTACAACGAGGAGGGAAGTCGCCTCTACGATGAAATAACACGCACTGCCCGCCTCAGCTTTGATGCCGGCGAGATCGATTTCTTCCGGTTTACTGCAAGCATGGAGACTGCGCTGCAGATCAAACTGGAATACCTGGACAACCTGCAGGATTACAACCGTGTAACACTAATGTTGAATTATCTGTCAGAACAATGAAAACAACGACATCTTTTTTATCTCTTTTTTGCATAGGGTTTATTCTGCTTACTGCCTGTGTCACGCAGAAGGAGCCGGACAGAGAGGACCCGGGGAGGGTGGTAATCACCGACCAGCAGTTTGCCAATGACAGGATGCAACTCGGGCAGGCTGATACAGTCCTGTTCGAAAAGATTGTCAAATGCAATGGAGAAGTGGTACCTTTGCCTGAAGGGATGGCAGTAATAAGTGCTCCGGTGGGAGGAATCATTCAACGTATCTCCTGCAGGAGCGGTCAGTCGGTGAAAAAAGGTCAACCGTTGCTGGAGATCGGGGGGAATGAAGTGATCGATATCCAGACACAGTTTGCCGAGGCTGCTGCTCAATACAGACGGTTGCAGATCGAACATCAGCGACTTCAGTCGCTTTATGAGGAACAGGTCACCTCCGAAAAGGAGTTCATGCTGGCTGACAGTGAGTTTAAGCGGTCACAGGTGCAATATCGTGGATTGAAAATGAAGATGGAGGCGATGGGGCTCCAGGCCGATAAAATTGAAGGTGGCACATTGTATGAATCCTACCGGATCGTCTCCCCCGTCACCGGAAACATTTCTTCGATGGGGGTTCACCTTGGCAGCTACATGGAGCCACAGAGCGAGCTGCTCGAAATAGTTGATCCGGGCAGGCTGCAGTTGAAGCTCTCACTATTTGCTTCCACTGTTGCCTCACTGCAGCGCGGTCAGGTCGTTCGTTATCGAACCGCTCATTCTGATGAGGTGTACGGGGCGGTGATTCACGCCATCGGGGTTGCCGTCGATGCAGAGACAAAAGCTGTTTCCTGTTATGCCTCGCTTACCGAACCCACACCGGTGAATCCGGTGGCCAACGAGTTTGTGCAAGCCGAAGTGATTGCTGCGAGTGAGACGGTTGCCGCACTGCCCGACGAGGCGCTCCTTCAGACCGAGGCCGGTTACGTGGTGCTGGCACTGGAGAAACAGGAGGAGGGCCGCTATCTGTTTCAACCGGTGGAGGTATCCGTCGGGAGGCGACAGGGTGGATTCACGGAGATTCTCTCGGGCCTCACCCATCGGCAGATTCTCACAAAGGGAGCATACAACATTCATCTGGAATAAAAATATAAAAAATAGACAATAGTATGGGAAAAACAATCATCGCACTGCTGCAGGAGACAGTGGAGAAATATGGAGAGCGTC
>RZYT01000343.1 GCA_009930195.1 Spirochaetia bacterium
CAAGCGCAAGGGCAAAGGCGGCGTCTGCATGTTTGGTGATTGCCAAGCGACTACCTGAAAGGCAGGGCTCTGTTCCATCCGACAAAAGTTCTGCGGCAAAGTCGAGCATCATGATGCAGCAGGTGCTACGCTGGCACCCAGAAGTGGAGGAAGGCCATGGTTGAACAATTGCAGAACGTCGTAACCTATATCGAGAACCATCTTGGGGATGATCTCTCATCTGATGAGTTGGCGCGCCTCATCAAAGGTTCGGCCTACAACTTCAACAAGGTGTTTCTTGCATTGTCCGGCTATACGGTCAGCGAATACATCAGGATTCGGCGCTTGTCTGAAGCAAACAAGGCGTTGCTCCAAGGACTGAGTGTCACCGATGTTGCCTATCGGTATGGGTATACTTCGCTGGATGGATTCAGCCGTGCATTTGCAGCATGGGCTGGGATGCTCCCCTCTGAGGTCCAGAGATCGGGATTCAGCAAAACCACGCCCATCCTCTCCTTCAAAATATCCGTGATGGGAGGAACCAGTATGGAGTGCAGAATCAAGAAAATGCCCGCATTCACCTTTGCGGGAGTAACAAAACGGGTGCCGATGCAATTTGAGGGCGTAAACCAGGAAATCGTTTCGTTGGCACAATCGATCACAGCCGAACAACGGGAAGCGATGCACCGGCTGCAGAACATCGAGCCGAAGGAGGTGGTCAACGCGTCCTTTGATGCAGATGCACAGTTTCTGAAAGAGGAAGGGTACCTGACCCATCTTATCGGCGTATTGACCACCGAAGATGAGGTTGGGCCTCTCCTGGAGGCAATCCCCGTCGAAGCAATGAGCTGGGCTGTCTTTCCCTGTGAGGGGCCCTTTCCCTCCGCTTTGCAGGATACCATGGCACGGATCTATGCAGAGTGGCTGCCGGTTTCAGGCTACGAAGTCATCAATGCGCCCTCTTTCTCTTTCACCAGGATGGATCCAGGCAAACCGGGGTATGCATACAGTGAGGTCTGGACCCCTGTCCAGCAGCGATAGGAAAGAGAATCCACCGAGAGTCCACATCCCTCCCTGGCAGAGGAAGGGATGTGTTTCCTTCATTTCACCCCTTCAACAGCATGCGTCTCCCTCGTCAGGTCGTTGGCGATGTCCATTGAGGCAAAGGAAGAAGAGGAAGGAAGCTGGATCTGGTAGGTCTTCATATCACCCATCCTCAGATTTCCTTGTGAAAGCGTTGCTTCCAGAAGATGGCCGCCTCTGCTTGCATCCGATGAGAGGAAGTGCAGGTGCCAGGTAGGCATGTTTATCCCATTCACGTACTGCGGGCAACGAAACGCCACAATGGTTCCTTCCACATCCTCAAACGCGTACTCCTTCTGCTCGGCAGCTATCGCCGAAAGCCTGGGATAGGGCTTGGTTTGGCCCGGTACGCTGCGTACCCGAACGTGGGAGAATGAACCGGTGATGAGGGCAGCATAGAAGCGGTTGAAGTCGTTGGAGGTGGCCATGATGGTCTGATCCAATCTCTCTTTCAGCGCGTTGATGTCTGCAAGGCCGGACAGGTCTCCTTCGCTGATATCAGAAGCAAAGTGTGTGGCCATTGCGAAAGGAACCAAGGTTTCATCATCGGCTTGCACCACCGTACCATCGGCCTTTGCCTGATACACCGTTCCCTCCAAGAGGATCATCTCCCCTTCCAAGGTATCGAAGGTGCCGATTCCCGTATCCCCGAGCTCTTTCAGCTCCCCAACGGAAATGATGCCATCGTACTCCCCAAGCAACAGTGCGTTGAGCACCGACACCTGATGCAGCGTATCAGTATCCCTTGTTGTGGTGGCACATCCACCCAAAACCAAGGTCGTCAGCAGTGCTGCCAGCAATACGATCCGTAGTCCAAACCCTTTTTTATCATGCATGAGCATTCCTTCCCTTTCATGGAGAACGATACAAGACGCTGAAAGCTGACGCAAGGAGAATACACTTTTTGACAAGAACAAATGCGTACAGTACGATGGACAAAGCAAAGGAGCGACCAATGGCAGCACACTCCATTTTCAGCATGAGCTTTGCACGGGTGTATCCGCTCTATATCCAGAAAGCAGAGAGGAAGGGGCGTATGAAAGATGAAGTGGACCAGATCATACGCTGGCTCTTCGG
>RZYT01000070.1 GCA_009930195.1 Spirochaetia bacterium
GGTGATGGATGGGTTTGCCTTCCTGGACAAGATGGGCCCTCTTGGCATAGAGATTCCCGTAATCATCCTGACCAACAGCGAAGAGGTGGACAAGGAGATCCTCGGTCTGGACAAAGGGGCGGTGGACTTCATCCGCAAGCCGCTGAACTTCCAGGCGCTGCAGAAACGCATCGAGGTGCAGTTGCGTCTCAAGCAGGCAACCGAGCAAATCCGGGAGCACAACCGCATGCTTGAGGAGCAGGTGCAGCAACGGACGGCTGAGATCCGCAAGACCAATGAGATTACCATCAATGCGTTGGTAAGGTTGCTGGAGATCCGTAATGTCGAATCCAGCGACCACTCCCGCCGCACCAAAGTCATGATGCAGCTGCTCTGTAAGGAGCTCCAGAAGCATCCCAAGGATGGATACCAATTATCGGAAAAGGACATCCAGGAGTTGGTCGATACCGCTCCCCTGCACGATATCGGCAAGGTCGGCATCCCTGACAACATCCTGCTCAAACCCGGCAGGCTCGAACAGGCCGAGATTGTCATCATGCGCGAGCATGTGCTCAAAGGGGTGGAAGCCCTCGACTACAGCATCGAGACCAGTGATGCAAAGATCAGCTTCATTGAAACGGCACGGGAGCTCATTGCCAGCCATCATGAGTGGTTTGACGGTTCAGGCTATCCCAACGGACTTGACCATGACAAGATTCCTCTCTCCGGCCGCTTGATGGCTGTCATCGATGTCTATGATGCCTTGACCAGCAAACGGGTATACAAGGAGGCAATGAGCCACCAAAAAGCCATAGAGGTGATGCGCAGTGAGGCAGAGCGCCATTTCGACCCGGTCATCTTCCAAGCGTTCCTCAAGATTTCCAATGCAATACAAGAAGCATTGAACAAGGACTGAGAGGTATCCATGAGAGCATTGAAACGCTTCTTGCTGTTCTTGCTCCTGATGCTCTCGTTATCATGCATGCTGGGCGCAGCAACAGGAGCACCGCAATTCACAGAAGAGGAGCAGGCATTCCTGGCCGAGCATCCGGTCATCCGCATCGGCATTGACCCAAAGTTTGTTCCCTTTGAGTTTCTTGATGAGCAGGGTCAGCACTCCGGCATCGCAGCCGACTTTCTGGACCTCATCAGCAAGAGGACTGGACTGAGCTTCGTCCACGACCCGGGCCTTGGCTGGGTGGACGCGGTACAGAAGGCACGCAATAGGGAAATAGACCTGCTGCCGGCAGTCGGGTATACCGATCAACGCGCACAGTTTCTGACCTATGAGGAACCCTACCTCCACTTCCAGCGCTCGATTGTGGTGCAGAAGTCCAACACCTCCTTTTCCCGGTTTTCAGACCTCTTTGGAAGGCAGGTTGCCGTCCAGAAGGACAGCAGTCACGAAGGGTTTCTCACCAGCTACCCAGAAATTGACCAGCGTCTGTATGATACTGTCGAGGAGGCCCTGCTTGCAGTGAATCGTGCTGAGGAAGTGGCCTTTGTCGGAAACGAGGCAACCAGCATCTACCTCAGCCGAAAACTGGGATTGACTGAACTGAGATTCATCCCCATCACCGAAGGGGGCATCCAAAACCTCCATATGGCAGTTCGCAGCGACTGGCCTCTGCTTGTTTCCATCCTGCAAAAAGCCCTGGATTCCATCACTGAGGCTGAAGAGGCCCAGATCCTCTCCCGTTGGATCCGGTATGAATCCAAGGTGGACTACTCCCCCTACATCAGGATCGCCGGCTCGCTCCTGATCATTCTCTTCCTGGGGTTCAGCCTCTCCTCGTTCTGGATCGTGCGTCTTCGCATGGCGATCAAGGAGAAGGATATCGCCCAGCGCCAAGCCCAGGCAGCCGATCAGGAGAAAAGCAGGTTCCTCGCACGCATATCGCACGAAATACGCACCCCACTCAACGGGATACGCGGGATGAGTTATCTGTTGGAGAAAACAGAGCTTGATGCAAACCAACGGCGGTATGTGAAAAGCATCGGAGCGACAACCCAGACGATGCAGACCATCATCAATGACATTCTTGAATTCTCACGACTCAGCGAAGATAGGATTGTGCTCGAGCGCGTACCCTTCTCGCTTGATGATGTATTGGAGAACTGCATCTCCATCGTCTCCTACCTCATACGGCAAAAAGGACTTGATTTTTCCATCAATGAGGAAGGTCCAATCCCCCATCACTTCCTTGGGGACCCCACCCGAATCGCCCAAATCCTTATCAACTTGCTGAACAATGCAGTCAAGTTCACCGAGGAAGGCTCGGTGGAGCTGATCATCTCCAGCACCCAACAAACGGATGGGGAGTGCTCCCTCTCCTTCGCCGTGAAGGACAGCGGCATCGGGATGAGTGAAGAGCAGTTGGGAACCATTTTCCAACCCTTCATACAAGCCAATGAGACGATAAACCGGAGGTTCGGAGGTTCAGGGCTGGGCCTGTCCATCGTCAAAGGACTGGTGGAGAAGATGGGAGGCCGATTGGAAGTGACCAGCATCCTGCACAAAGGGAGCACCTTCACCGCAACCATTCCCCTCAGCATAGACAAACAGGGCTCTGAAGCCGACCAGCAAAAAAGGAAGACCATCGATTTCGCACGCCTCAAGGCCCTGCTTGTCTTGCATGACCGTCATCTGGAGGAGCGCATCAGTGTCCTGTTTGGTGAATACCATCTCACCTTCGAGGGGGTCACCTCAACAAAGCTTGCCGCCAAGATCTTGGAACAAGACCACACCTTCGACCTGGTGATGGTCGAACACCAGCTCCACAGCGAGGATCATCAGAGCTTCTATACCATGCTCAAGGCCCAAGGGCAAACCCAGACGAAGCTGCTGGTTTTCGTCCATGAGGACAGGCAAGCAGAGGAAGAGGTGGTTGCCGATCTCATCCTTCCCCTGCCGGTAATCAACTCCGTGATCCTCAATGGTCTCTTGCAACTCTTCGGCAGAGGTTCGGCAGGCAAGATCGGGCAACCATCCCAAGAGGCGACTCCGCCGTCCCAACACTATTTGATACTGGTGGTGGAGGACAACCCAACAAACCAGATCATTGCAAAAGAGTTGCTTGAGCAGGCCGGCAACCAGGTGCTGCTCGCCTCCAATGGCAAAGAGGGGTACGAGACCTTCCTCAAGGAGGAGGAAAGGATACACCTGATCCTGATGGACCTGCATATGGATGTGATGGATGGGTATGAGTCGAGTACTCTCATCAGGGGCAAGAACACCAAGGTCCCGATCATCGTCACCTCAGCTGACCTGATGAATTCGGTAAGAGAACGGTGCGAGAGCATCGGGATAACCGAACTGATAGGAAAGCCGTACAACCCGGAGGAGTTGCTGAATGCGGTGCATCGTCTTGCCGCAACCTATTCGCCGAGCCAGGAGAGCCTTGGAAAGCTTAATGTATCGATCGGAGTGAGGAATGTGGGGGGAAACAAGGACCTGTACGCCAAAGTACTCACCTCATTCATCCAAGAGACTGAAGTGTTGCTCAGCGAGTTGGAATCTGAGCACGATCGTACGCTCATTGCTGAGCTTGCGCACAAGGGCAAAGGAAGCTGCGGCGCCGTTGGGGCGTTGGAAGCCCAGAAACTCTGCAAGCACGTGCAAATGATGGCTGAGAATGCTGAGGCGAAGCTCGACAAGCAACTGCTCCTTGCCTTGCAGGAGCAGCTGAGACAAGTCATCAACGAGGCAAAACAGTACAGCTCACAAGCGTGAGGCAAGAAACAGATCCGTAAGCTGAACAATCTTGTCAACATTGGTTTGGTAGAGGAAGTGTGTACCTTCGAGTACCTTGTACTGTGCATGCCCCCCTATCCGTTCCAGATGCTGCATCTGATACTCAATGGGGGTGACAGGAAGCATCGGGTTGGGCTTTTCATAGGTATCGGATGCGATGAGCTTGAGATACGGCACCTGAGGGGGGAACGGCACACGCATGACCTCTTCGATGGACTCGGAAACATTGCCCATCTGGGCAAGCAAGGTCCTGTTGACGGAGAACCCGGCAAACACCAGCATGTCTTGGATCTCCTGGGTTGTGTACCCCAAGGAACCGATTGCATCAGCGTTGGTGACCAAGGGGCCGAGCAGGCTGGTGAGACCCAGATCCTGTTGAACCCTGGCGATCGCCAGCAAGGCCTTTGCAAATGCGGGCATCGGAGCAGAGAGTGCTGTTGAGGTACCGTCCAAGCTGATGATCGCCTCGACCTCCTCAGGATGCAAGCTGGCATACAGTTCGCTGTAGGCGCTGGAAATGGAGTGGCCCACAAACGTAGGGACCACGAAAGCCTGCAGTTGCAAGGGCGTGCGGATCTCTTCCACATAGTTGGCACTGCTTCTCGGTCGCTCGGTGGTGGAGCTGAACCCCACCCCGAAGTACTCCACCACCACAACGGTGTACTTCTCGCCCAAGGCGCGCATCAAGGGGCCGAAATCCGCACTGGGCAGTCCCACTCCCATGCCTGGCAACAGGACGATGGTCTTCTCCCCCTCTCCCACAGAGTACAGGTGCATGGAACCGTCAAAAACCTCGACCAGCTCTCCGTATGGCTCGATATTCTCAAAGCGCTGGCGGAAATAGGTGGCATGCACCATCGAGGAGATGAGCAACACCAAGACAAAGGCGGTGAACACCCAAAGCAAAATCCTCAGAACCTATTTTCCTCGCCTACGCATACCATACTCCCTAGCATTTTGTTAGAGAAAGTATAGAAAAGAATCTGCAGTCTGCCTAGAAATGAGTGGTATTATGTTTGGATTTTGGAACAAATACTGGGCTGGATTGCTCCAGCCCATCAGAGAACTTTCCGTTGCAGCTTACTTGTCAGCTGCCGTTTCGGGATTTCGGGTATTCCAGTCAGACCAGGCAGGGGTTGCCCAGTTCTTGGCGACACGCAGGGCCTTCTTGTCTGCAGGATCTCCGGTAATCTTTACGGTGGCTTCATTCATTGCCCAGCGATCATCGGTTGTGCCGGCAATCCCTTCGCGCCACTGGCCTTCCACGTAGTAGCGGCCGAAGGTCGCCATCTCGGCGTTCTTCAGGGTGAGCTTCACCGGTTGGGCAAGCGCAAACTCCTGCTTCACGTGGTAGGGGTAGTTCTCAAACGGACCGTAGGAGGCAACTTCCCCGTCTTTGGATTTCGAGTAATCGATGTAGACATGGTAGAAACCCTTGAGGGTGTACTCCCCGGCAGGTACATTCTCAGCAAAGTAGAAGGAGTCGAGGCGGCTCTCTGCATCAAAGTTCTTGAATGGAACAACATTGCCGTTTGCATCCACCACCCAGGGCGCCCAGCCCGTTGCATTGGTGTTGGACATGGACACCGAGGACCCATCGGCCTGGAGCATGCCTACCTCCACTACCAACATGGATGATTGGGGAGAGAGCGGATTGGTTGCCAACGGGAAGAATGAGGCGAGGGACATACAGCCGGTGAGCAACAATACGACAGCCAAGGACAGGGTGAACACTCGTAGTTTTCTCATAGGACCTCCAGAATTGGTATCTTCATCTCCATGGTAGGGGCACTGTCATGATACGTCAACATTCATCACCCCAAGCCATGTGCATCTTTCTGCAAAGAAGACACGCTTGATTGCTGAACAAACGTATTGCCATTATGCAGGTTTTTCATATAGATTGTTATCTATATGATATGAAGGAGTACCCAATGAAGCGCACATCAATGGATATGGCATTCTTCGAACGCAATCTTTCTGTGTGGGTCCTCGCCTGCATGGCAGTCGGGGTGCTGATCGGACTGAAGCTGCCGCAGATACCTGCTTGGCTCTCCACCTTCGAATATGCCAATGTATCGATCCCTGTTGCCATCCTGATCTGGCTGATGATCTACCCGATGATGCTCAAGGTGGACTTTGAGAGCGTGAAAGAGGTAGGGAGAAACCCGAAAGGTCTAGTGGTGACGTGGGTCACCAACTGGCTCATCAAGCCCTTCACCATGTACCTGATCGCATCTTTTTTCTTCATGGTAGTTTTTCGGCCGTTCATCGGGCAAGAACTCTCTAGAGCATACCTGGCAGGAGCAGTTCTGCTGGGAGCCGCCCCCTGTACGGCCATGGTCTTCGTCTGGAGCCATCTGACGAAAGGAAACCCAGCCTACACCCTGGTGCAGGTTGCCACCAACGACCTGATCATTCTCGTCCTCTTCATACCCATCGTTGCCCTGCTTCTGGGTATCAGCGGGATCAGCATCCCGTGGATGACGTTGGCTCTCTCTGTGGTACTCTTTGTCGTCATCCCCTTGGCAGCCGGCTGGCTCAGCAGGACCATGATCACGAAGAAACATGGTCTGGCATACTTTGAGCAGCAGTACATACCGCGCTTCAAGCATGTGACGATCATCGGCCTTTTGCTGACGCTGATCATCATCTTCTCCTTCCAAGGCCAAACCATCGTGGATAATCCGGTGCACATCCTTCTGATCGCAATTCCCTTGGTATTGCAGACTGTACTCATCTTTTTTGTGGCATACCTGTGGGCAAAGGCTTGGAAACTGCCCCACAATGTGGCAGCCCCTGCAGGGCTCATCGGTGCGTCCAACTTCTTTGAATTGGCAGTTGCTGTGGCCATATCGGTCTTCGGCCTGCAGTCCGGGGCAACCTTGGCCACCGTGGTGGGTGTATTGGTTGAGGTTCCGGTCATGCTCGCACTGGTCAATGTGGCCAACAGGACAAGAGGTTGGTTTCCAGCCTAGAGATCCATCAGGTCATCAAGATGATCGAGCAGGACGGTCAACCTTTCCAGAATATCCGCTTGCCCGATCCCCTGCACCACAGCCTGTACATCCTGTACAAAATTGCAGGGTAGTTGGCTGCAGGTGTGGGTTGCCCACGCAACAAGGCGCTTCTCACCAGGATGGGTCTGCCGGTTGAGGGCGAACAGTACGTCAAAGTAGCTCGCCAGCAGGGCACTGCTTCGGTGTGCCACGCTGATCAGGTCATTGCGCTCGAGGGCGTGTTCAATTTGCTCATAATAGGAGGCGGTAAGCTTGCTTCGCAGCAGGGGGTGATTCTTGGCAATGATAGCCTGGACCAAGGCTGTGGGATAGGGGCTGGAGAGTCGCTCCTGCAAGTCGGCAAACCGATGATACGGGTCGAAGAGAATCTTGCTCGTCTTGAGATTGTGGATGAATGCGGTGGTGTAGCCCACCTGGGCCTGGCAGTCGATCCAGACCCGCTGTACCTCATCCTCTGCCCAGGAGAGGGAGCGATACATGAGGTCGGCATAGGTTCCGTCGGTAAGCAGCAGCTCATCCCCCTCGCCGAAAAAGTCGTTGCCCACCTCTGCCTTTGCGGCGTATCGCCGGGCTATCTCTCTTCGGATCTCAAGCGATAGCGTTTTTTCTGCATAGAGGTAGAGATCCCAGTCAGAGAGCGTATCGCTGCCCAACCCTGTCCTCGATCCTGCGAGCACCAGTGCATCGAGGCCCTTCTGGGCTTTCAACTCTTCAATCAGCGCTTGTATCATGGGTGCCATTATGCCAAAAACAGAGAGAAAAGGAAAGGTCAGCTGCTGCCATAGAGCTTTGAGAGCAACTCATACCGCCCACTGACTTCACACTTTGTATAGATTGCTCGGTTGTGGTTTGCAACCGTCTTGGGGGAAAGTGAGAGCTGGGCACCAATTTCCTTGTCACTCAATCCTTTGGCAATGAGCAGCAGCACTTCTGTCTCTCGGTGGGAGAGTTCTTTTTGGCGTGCAAACTGCCGTACGGCAAACGAGTCGGATTTCCTCTCGGGATTTTCCATCTCCTCCAGTACCGCTGCCAGTCCGTTGCGAACATGCTCGATCCGTGAACCAAGGAGCTCCTTGTCATGACTGAGCACAGATTCGATGATGGCAAGCAACACTTCGGGTCGGAAAGGTTTGGTAAGGTAGCGAATCGCTCCCTCGCGCAGCGAATCAATCTTCTCCTCCACCGAATCTCGGGCTGTGAGGAAAATGAGGGGGATGGGAGCCTCCCTGAAGCGGATTTTCACTTCCTTGAGGAACGCATGACCGTCCATCCTGGGCATCATCACATCACAGATGATCAGGTCCACATGCTCGTCCTTCAGAAGCGCAAGGCCTTCGGAGGCATCCTCGGCGAGCAGCACACGATAGTGCTGGGCAAGGATGGAATGGATATACCATCTGAGGTCTGCATGGTCTTCCACCACGAGCACGGTCGGAAGATCTGTAGCCCCGTCCTGCGCATCTACATGGAGATGGGAAAAGTCGGAGAGGAAGAGCGGGGCAAGCGTGGCACTTGAAGATTGGTCCTCCGCATGCAGGACCTCCACCAAGGAGGGGGGGAAGACCAGGGTGAAGGTGCTTCCTTTCCCCTCACAGCTTTCCAGCAACACCTCTCCTCCGTACCCTCGCATGATATGCCGGACCAAGGGCAGCCCCAAGCCCGTCTGCAGACTGACCTTCTCGTCGGCAATGATAGCAAACTGCTCGAAGATACGGCTCTGCTCCTCGTTGGGAATCCCTATGCCGGTATCCACAACAGAGAGCAGCAAGCCTCCCTGCTCATTGGGAAACACCTTCACAGTTATAGTCCCCCCGGAGCGGGTATATTTGAGTGCGTTGGAGAGCAAATTCATCAAAAGCGACTCAAAATCATCCTGACCGACCAGCAGTGCCGGAGGAAGGCCAAACCGCCCTTCTTCCAGAGACAAGGCCAATCCCCGTTCGTGGGCGATGGGCTCAAACTCCGAAATGATGAGACGGATGGTTGCAAGCAAGGCCAATGGCTTTGCTATCTTCGGGGAAGGGGTATGCTCGAGACGCAGCAGTTGGTTCACCAATCGCAAGAGCGTGAGGCTGTTCCGTTCAATGGCCTGCAAGACCGCATCGGCACTCTTGAGCGAGGGACCGTAGGAGCCTTGCCTGAGCTGGCGGACCAAGCCAAGAATGATGGTCAGCGGAGTCCGGGTCTCATGACTCATGGAGAGAAAGAACTGGGTGCGCGCATTGGTGATCCGTTCCAACTCCTCCTGCTTCTGCTTGGAAGCTTGCTCCTCATCCCTGAGATGGTTGTAGCGGTTGGCGGTTGCCAACGAAAAAAGAATAGCCTGGAGCGAGAGCCCTATGGGTTGGTTGTACTGCATCAGGAATTGGGAAAACCCCTGATGGGAGCGCATGAAGGGGAAGATGCTGAGCGCATTCACACTGGTGACGAAGGCCGGGGGAATGAAAGCGATGAGCAGGAGCAAAGCCTCCTTGTGCATCCATTTCCTGCTGCGGATGATGGTGTAGAGAAAGAGAGCGTTGGTGTAGAAAACAAACAGCTCACGAATGAAATTGAGCAGTGCATGCAGGACAGGACTTGCGAATATCTGCTTCAGCACAAGAAAGAGGATGGTGTATCCGGCTATGACCAGGATGCTGGTCTTGTTGAAGCTGCTGAGCCGCCGATCATGCTCTGCAATGGCAAACAGCTGTTCAAAGAAGAGAAGAAATGTGATGAACAGCGTGTGGGTGATGAGTGTCACCCGGTTGTAGGTAAGGTGGAAGAAGAACCGGTCATACGTGGAGAAGATTTGCAGGATGGCCAGCAAAGCCATGATGATGCAAAAGTAGAGGAAAAGCGGTTCCTTGGTGGAAATGGCCAGAAACAGTGTGTAACACAGCAGACCAAACAGGACTCCGAGGGCAAGGATTCCGATGACGAACGCCACACTGTCGGTGGAGGCATACTTGGCAACAATCAGGTCTGCAGCGGGGAGCAGCGAAGGGACGAACGCAAACAGCAGACACCCAAGGAACACCCTCTTTGCTGAGAACAGTTTCCTTGAAACAGGTGGAGTCATGCCTTTCCTCCCTGTAGATAGGGACAGTCTAGCAAAGTACAAAGCTTGCCGTAAAGAGTCGGGCTTGGGCTGAGTGCCATGCAATTGAATTCTATGCTGATACTTAGTATCATATAGAACAGGATATGGATATTGGACCCGATTGTTTTTGTTGCGAAAACAACAAAAATATGTTCTTGGCAATTGAATATGTATCATGTTTGAATGTAATTGGTTTTTTTAAATACACTTGCAACGTAATGAAAAGATATTTTCAGTACGACATTTTCTTCTCTTGAGTATCAGAAATTTTCTTGAATTTGTTGCAATTTGTTGTATGATGGGTGTACACCCAAAGGAAGGACGCTCCTTCCGG
>RZYT01000344.1 GCA_009930195.1 Spirochaetia bacterium
GATCATGGGCATCGAGTTTGTCCACATCAACAAGGAGACTACTGTTTCTTCCCTGAAGCAACAGCTTTTCCTCTCTGATTTGGCTTGGAAGCTTCGCTAAAAGCTCCCAGTATATCCTTGCAAACCAACCGGCCAGCTCGAAAGAACTGGCCGGTTGTCTTTGATGCTCTTCTGGGTGCAAATCAGCTGAGAGCCGTTATTGCTGCATGCAAGAGGGGAAGCCCATCCTTGTAGCGCTTGAGGAAGACATTGAAGCCATCGATATCTTCCTTGGTAGGAGCAATGGTCGACTTCTCTGCACTGGCAAAAACCTCTTTGGCAAGATAGTCTGAAAGACTCAGTCCCTGCTTGTGCACGAGATAGGAAGCAAGCAAGGCAATGCCCCATGCTCCACCTTCACCTGCGGTCTTCAGCGTAGAGATCGGGGTGTGCAGTGCACTTGCCATCATCTTCTGTCCGACTTCAGCGGTTTTGAAGAAGCCGCCATGCCCATTGATGGAATCAATTTGCACGTGTTCCTGTTCAAAAAGGATATCCATGCCGATGCGCAGCACTCCCAAGGCGGTGAAGAGCTGTGAACGCATGAAATTCGCAAGGGTGAAGGAATTCTTGGTCTCACGGACAAAGAGCGGGCGTCCCTCATTGAGATCGGTCATCGTTTCTCCGCTCAGGTAGTTGTAGCTGAGAAGACCTCCGCAGTCAGGATCACCTTCGAGAGCCTTGTAGAGCAACTTGTCGTAGAGGGCACCCTTTTTCATGCTGAACCCGACCGTATCCAGAACTTCCGAGAAGAGGCGCATCCAATGGTCGTACTCGCCGGTGCAGTTGTTCCCATGGGCCATGGCCACAAGCGATCCGTCGGGGGTGGTTACCAGATCGATGAACTTGTTGTAGCTTTTCGAAAGCGGTTTCTCCAGTACGATCATGGCAAAGACCGAGGTCCCTGCCGATACGTTGCCTGTTCGCTGTGCCACACTGTTGGTGGCGACCATACCGGTTCCTGCATCCCCTTCAGGAGGGCAGAGAGGAATACCGGATTCAAGCTCGCCGCTTGGATCGAGCAGACGTGCCCCTTCCGGGGTAAGCGTTCCGGCCTCTTCCCCTGCATTGAGAATGGAAGGGAGAATCGTGCCAAGGTCCCAGTTGTACTGGGAGGCAGCAACCTTGTCGGCAAATTTGGCAAGCATCGTGCTGTCATAGGTTTGAGTGGCGGTATCGATGGGGAACATACCAGAGGCATCACCAATGCCCAAGACTTTCTTGCCTGTAAGTTTGTAATGCACATATCCAGAAAGTGTGGTCAGGAATCCGAGATCTTTGACATGGGGTTCCTGGTTGAGCATGGCCTGATAGAGATGGGAAATGGACCATCGTTCGGGAACCGGGTAGTCGAACAGCTCACTGAGTTGTTCGGCTGCCGCACTGGTCATGGTATTTCGCCAGGTACGGAAGGGGACCAGAAGATTGTCCTCCGAGTCGAAGGCGAGGTATCCATGCATCATGGCACTTATCCCCATGGCTTGCATGCGTTTGAGCTGGACAGCATATTTGGTTTGTACATCATGTTTCAGCTCAGAGAAGCAGGCGGAAATACCTTTCCACACGTCATCAAGTGCATACGTCCAGATACCATCGCGCAGGGAATTTTCCCAGTCATGGCCCCCTTGGGCAATAACCTCGTTCTCTGAGTTTATGAGAATTGCCTTGATCCTAGTGGAACCAAGTTCAATTCCCAGGACGGTTTGCCCCTCCTGGATTTCTTGGATGAGTCTCTTTTGGTCCATTCATTGCTCCTTTCTGCGTTTACTGGTGTTCTCTGAAAAACGGAAAAACGGGAGAATTGGATTCTCCCGTTGAAATACACAGTACCTTACGGCCTACAAGACAGTTCCATTCTTGATCACCGCATTCTTGTTGATGACAATGATGCCATCATGGATGGAGTACATCGCATAATCCCCTTCTTCACGAGGGATGTCATCGATGCCGATCCGGCACCCATCTCCGATGCGTGCATTCTGGTCGATGATGGCCCTGCGTATGATGGTTCCCCTTCCGATGCCGATGTTCGGTACCCCACGTTTGGCATTCTCCGCCTTTTGCTCCTCCGTT
>RZYT01000345.1 GCA_009930195.1 Spirochaetia bacterium
CCATGGATGAGCTTACCGCGCGACGATTGGAACGACTGAACCATTTGCAGGGCACCGACCCTGGTTTCTTTGTGCTGGCAGCCCACTCCTTCATTGAGGCATCCTTGCGGGAGCGGTATGCCATGGAGGACCTGCAGTGCAGCTTCTCCACCCTGCTCAGCCAATTTCTTGAGGAGATCACACGGGATGCAACCGAGTTCCTTCCCGAAATCCCGGCACTGAAGCAACTCAAGTTCTCCCATATCCAGGCCAATGAGGTACGCCACCGTTTCAGCTTCTCCTCTGTTGAGGAGGCTCGTGCAGCCACCTTCCATCTTCTCCACTTCTGTCGTCTGGCGAATTTGGGAAGCGTTGGACAACTTGAACAACTCTCCGCCTACCTCAAGGCATGGGAGAGCACCGACAGTTATGCGCAGTTGCTCGATGAGCATGCCCGCCTCAAAGCACTTGCAGACAGACTGCTTGCCTCCAACCAACAGCTGGAGCAAAAGGTGCTCGACTATCAGAGTGTCAGGGAAGAGATGCGGACTGCCTATCATGAACTTGGAGAAAAGGAGCGGCAGCTCAGGGAACTCGATGCAGCCCAGGAGAAATCCCAAGAGAAAATCGATGAACTAAGAGGCCAAATGTTTGCCTTGAAGTGCAGTGTCAGGGAGAAACAGCAGCAACTGACGGCACAGAAAGAGATCGGCAGCTATGTACAGGCCCTCCGCAGCTTTGCTGTGTGCACAAGAACCAGGCACCAGTATGAGAGCCAGGCCATCCGCCTCACGGCCGAACAGCGCTCGGTGCTTGCAAAGCTGACATTCGAGCAGGACAGCCTCATCAGCGGTGGGGCTGGGAGCGGGAAGACCCTGGTACTGCTGAAAGCCCATGCCCAATGCATGTCCACATTTCCACAGAGGCGTTGCCTTTTGGTGACCTATACACGGACCTTGGCGAAGTACAACCAGTACTTGGGAAGCCTGCTCTCCGACCCTGCAAGCGAGCGGAACATCATGACCGTTGATGCCCTGCTCTTCTCCCTTTTGCAACACTTCGAACCGGAGGCCAAGCTCGATGGGGAGATCACAAGACGGCTTCTTGCCCCATTCGCCACAGAAACACTTCCTCTTTGGCTGCTTGAACAGGAGGTTGAGCACTTCCTGTTTCGCCACGCGGTCAGCGAGGAGGAGTACACGCTGTCCAAGATACGGCGCACCGGCTTGAAACGCACATTGGGAAAGCAGCAACGCAAGGCAATCCATGCGATCAAGGAGACGGTGCTTGGGCAGATGAGGACGCAGCACACCTACAGCTTTTGCAGTAGTGCCGTGAGACTCAGCGAATACCTGATGCAAGACCTTGATGAGCACCTTCTGTTTGACAATCTGTTTGTTGACGAGGTGCAGGATCTCGGCAGGGCGGCTCTCACCATCCTGAAAAAGTTGACCCGAACAGCAATGGTCCTCAGCTGTGACGAGCAGCAATGGCTCTACCAAAAAGGCCTGCCGCTCATCCAGAGCAACATCCAACTGGGAAGAAGGAACTTCCGCCTGCTGGCAAATCATCGCAACACCTTTCCCATTGAAAGACTGGACCAGCAGTATCTCGGCCAAGCGTTGGTATCATCGGCCTTCAGGGATGGACCTCCACCAACCTTGGTTCAGTGCAAGGGAAGGAAAGCGTGGTTGGACAACCTCGTTGCCCAACTGACATTTTATCGTTCGGTGCTCTCCTATGAGTGGGAAAACATCTGCATCCTCACGCCGAGCAAACAGGATTTTCCTGCCATCCTGGACCGTGTACGAAACGCAGGGATGGAGATACAGGAAATGCTCTCCCCTTCCTTCTCTTTCACGGAAGAACAAGGGATACGACTGAGCACCATCCACTCAGCAAAAGGTGTCGAATTTCCGCTCGTACTGCTGTGTCTGACCAGTCTCCCGAGCAATAACAATGAGTATGAAACGACAGAACAGGAGCAGGTCCTGACGAACCTGGTGCATGTCGGAATGACCCGGTCAAGCGAACAGCTGGTTGTCTTGGTCAATACGCAGGATCTTCATCCTGCGTATGAGAGACTGATGCACTGCTTTGTCAGTGAGCAAGAGCCT
>RZYT01000071.1 GCA_009930195.1 Spirochaetia bacterium
ACCAACATCAGGGAAAAACATTGACTATGCATATATTGTTGCCATAATGGTGAATGTCTTCAAATAATGACCGCAATTGAGGGGTCTTCAGCTTTTCCGGAGGTTCTGGTATCATCACAGGCAGCACACGGTATTTCGGGCTGCCAAGAGTGGGCAGGGAAAGAAAGGAGCTTGGTATCAGTAAGAAAATCATCATCCTGGGAGCTGGCAGACGTGGTCTGGGCTTGACAAAACAGCTGATTGTCGACGGCAAGGATGTAGTAGTCATAGACAGTGCACATGAACGGGTGGAGAGCGCTGTGTCGAAGCTCGACTGCCTGGGCGTACTTGGCAATGGAACGGACATAGCAAAGCTCATGGAAGCCGGCATCGAGGATGCCGAAGCCTTCATCGCCGTCACCAACAGCGATGAGATAAACCTGGTCTCCTGTGGCCTGGTCAGTTCAACGTTTCCAAACACCAAAACGGTTGCGGCAATACGCTCACTCATCTATACCGGGGTCGATGGTCTGAAAGAAGGGCTCCTCGGCATTGACCACATCGTCAATCCCAATGCAGAGACAGCCAAATCCATCTTCAACATCATCGAGCAAGGGGTCAACGGCAATGTGCTGGGCTTCTCCAATACCAAGTTGCTCCTCTATAACTTCCATATCGAGCCATTCAGTCCCTATGTAGGTTCCACCGTCATGGAGATGCGTTCCAAGCTTGACGCTGAGTTTGTCATCGCCTCCATCAACAGGCGAGGGGTGGTAATCGTCCCCTCCGGCACTACCACCATCCAAGCGCAGGATACTTTGGCTATCGTTGCCAACAGCGAGGAAGTCACCGATATCCTCAAGACGGTCGGACAATTGCAGAAGCGGCCGAACAATATGGTACTGGTGGGAGCGAGCAAGATAACCCGTGCCCTCCTGAACAGGATGAGTCCGGCAATGCGATCCAAGGTTACGGTCGTTGACCAGGATGAGGAAGTCTGCAAAACCTTCTCCGAGCGATTTCGGGAGATCCTGGTGATCAAGGCTGACATCACTGACGAGGAGGTCATGCAGGAGGAGCAACTCGGCACCTACGACCTGCTTGTAGCGCTTACCGACAATGACGAGCTCAACATCATCACCGCCAGTTATGCAAAGCGTATCGGCGTGCAACGCTCGATGGCCCTCATCAAGAACAACAACAACTATTCGCGCATGGCCTCCTACCTTGATATCGATGTGGTCATCTCCACCACCGACACCACCGTCGAATCGCTGTTGCGGTATCTCAGGGGCTCGAATGTCTCCAGCATCCACTCCCTGTACAATGGCCAATTGGAGATATACGAATTCATCATCAACAAGGAGTGCGAGGTCTGCAACAAGCAGCTGAAGGACATCAATATGCGCAAGAAAGCCATCATTGCCGGCATCATCGACAACACGGGACACTGCAGCATTCCCAGTGGTCACTCCATCCTGGGGGAAGGCGATACCGTCCTGGTTGCCGTTCTGCGTGATTCTTCGGATATGATCCAAAAACTCTTTGGGTAGGAAAGCCATGCTCAACTGGAAACTTGACCTACGTCTGCTCGCCTTCATCGTCCTCTTTCTCTCCGTATTGATGGGCATTCCCACAATCCTCTCCTTCCACTTCCAGGAACCGGATGCAATCAGGGGGTTTCTGGTTGCGTATGGAGCCATAGCCGCATTTTGCAGCACCATCCTCATCCTGATACGGAAGCCTGAATCAAAAACCTTGCTTGCCCGTGACGGCTATCTGGTGGTAACCCTTACCTGGATAGTGGCAACCGCGTTCTCCGCCATTCCGTTGGTGGCAAGCAATGCCTATGTAAACTACAGCAGTGCCTATTTTGAGATCATGAGCGGATTCACCACCACCGGGGCCACTGTGCTGACGGAGATAGAAAGCCTGCCGAAATCGATTCTCTTCTGGAGATCGCAGACCAACTGGCTCGGAGGGATGGGTATTGTCGTCCTCTTTGTCGCACTCCTGCCTGCCCTTGGGGTAAGCGGTACGCTGTTGGTGGGTGCCGAATCCGTCGGGCCGACCAAAGACAAGCTGACTCCGAAGATCAAGAACACCGCCCTCATACTCTGGTCGATCTACATCGGCTTCTCCGTATTGGAAACCATCCTGCTCCTGTTTGGGGGACTCTCCCTGTATGATGCGGTGACGGTCACCTTCTCCACCATGGCTGCAGCGGGGTTTTGCGTGAAGAACAGTTCGATCGGGACCTTCTCCAGTGCCTATGTTGATGTCGTGGTGACCATTTTCATGCTGGTCAGCGGAGCAAACTTTGCTCTCTACTACAAGGCCATCAGCGGAAAAATCTCGTCGGTGTTCAAGGATGGGGAGCTGAGGGCATATCTCGGCATTTGGGCTTTTGTTGCGTTTGTTTCCGCCTTGTACCTCTTCTTCTCCAATACCTATGCATCGTTCGCCCAATCGCTTCGCTACAGCGCGTTCCAGACGGCTTCCATCCTCACCACCACTGGCTTTGCCACCGCAGACTATGTGCTGTGGCCGGCTTTTCCCCAGGTCATGCTGTTTTTGCTCTTCTTCATCGGTGGTTCTGCGGGGTCTGCAGGTGGCGGTGTGAAGGTCATCCGCATCGTCGCGTTGTTCAAGATGGGTCGTGCGCAGATCAAGCACCGCATCCATCCCAGGGGAGTCTTCCAGGTCCGGGTCGGCAGCGCCACCATGCGTGAGGATCTTCTGCTCTCCATCGCCACGTTTTTCGGGGTGTACATCCTCACCGGTGTGGTGGGAACGGTGCTCATCTCGCTCAGTGGTGCGGATATAATGACCAGCATTGCCGCTTCATTTCTCTGTTTGGGAAACATCGGCATCGGGTTTGCTGATGTGGGACCGACCGGAAATTTCGCTTTTCTTCCCTCGTACCTGAAATGGGTCTGCTCCTTTTTGATGCTGGTCGGACGGCTTGAATTGTTCACCGTCTATGTTCTTTTCTCCAAACACTTTTGGAAGCGCTGACCCAAACAATTAATGAGAGCGATGTCCGAAACCTGTGATATGCTACACAAAATATCACAGGAGGTTTGACATGTCTGGAGTAGCTTTGATCATCACGTTCGTGATTGCCATTGCAATCATGATCGTCGCCATCTCAAAATGGAATGTTCATCCGTTCCTTGCCTTGATGGGCATCTCTCTTCTGCTTGCCCTTATCGTGGGTCTTCCCCTGAAAGACATCCCCGGCATCATCGGCTCGGGTTTCAGCGGAATATTCAGCAGTATCGGCATTGTCATCATTCTCGGCGCGCTCATCGGTACCATTTTGGAGAAAACCGGGGCAGCGCTCAAGCTTGCTGAAATGGTTGTTCGCCTGGTGGGGAAGAAGCATCCGCAGCTTGCCATGGAAATCATGGGTTGGGTGGTTTCCATCCCCGTCTTCTGTGACAGCGGGTTCGTCATTCTCGATCCCATCCGCAAAGCCCTTCGCAAGAAAACCCAATTCAGTTCCGTTGCCATGACCGTTGCACTCTCTGCCGGTCTGTACACCAGCCACGTTCTGATCCCCCCCACCCCGGGTCCGATTGCTGCAGCCGGAACCTTGGGAATCGGAGAGAATCTGTTCATGGTCATTGTCATCGGCACACTTGTCTCCATCCCTTCGCTGATCATCGCGTACTTCTACGCCAACTATATCGGCAAGAAGATCAAGAGCGGTGAGGAGCTGGTCGAGGATGCAGACGAAATGGACTATGATACCCTGCTCAAGAGCTTCGGGAAGCTTCCCAACGGGTTCCTCTCCCTTGCACCGATTCTTATTCCTATCGTCTGCATGGCCCTCGGCTCCCTTTCTGCGGCAATGAAGTGGCAAGGAGCAGTGGCAAGCCTCAGTTCGTTCATCGGTACCCCGATCATCGCACTTACCGTCGGCTTGCTTTTTGGTATTCTTCTTCTGGTTCGTCAGGACGCACTGAAGCAGTTCAACAGCATGACCACCGAGACGCTGAAAGTGGTCGGACCCATTCTCTTCATCACCGCTGCCGGCGGAGTATTGGGCAAGGTGATTGCAGGGGCTGGCTTCGTTGACTTCATGAAGCAGAACGCCCAGGTGCTCGCTGCAGTGGGAATCTTCTTCCCGTTCCTCATCAGTGCCATTCTCAAGACTGCCCAAGGATCATCTACGGTTGCCATTACGACTACCGCAGGCATCATGGGAAGCATTGCAGAGAGCTCATCAATGATGAGTGCCCTCGGCCTTGCAAGCCCCATGGCAGCAGTGCTCACCGTCATGGCCATCGGAGCTGGTGCAATGACCGTCTCCCATGCAAACGACAGCTACTTCTGGGTGGTTACCAACTTCGGAAAACTCAAACCGGAGGAAGGATATAAGACCCAGACCATGGTCACCTTGCTGCAAGGTATAGCTTGTATGGTTTTCATCTGGATTTTATTCCTCATTTTGATTTAATATGAACAAAATCCGGGGGCTCAGGCCCCCGGGATCATATTTGAGGAGCCTACAATGAAGAACATCCTGCTTATCCCTGATTCCTTCAAAGGAACCATGAGTTCTGAACAGATCTGTGCAATCATGGACAGAGCCATCAAACAACACTATCCCGAAGCAGAGGTCACCAGCATTCCTGTAGCCGATGGAGGAGAAGGCAGCGTTGATGCATTCCTTCAGGCACTTGGGGGCGAGAAGAGGACTCTCACTGTCCAAGGTCCGTATGCATTCCCGATGGAAGGGTTTTACGGGGTAGTCAAAAAGACGACGGCAGTCATCGAGATGGCGGCCTGTGCCGGACTTCCCCTGGTTGGGGATGAAATGCATCCCGACCTGACCACCACCTTCGGAGTGGGCGAGCTTATCCTTGATGCAGCCAAAAGCGGTTGCAAGACCATCATCGTCGGATTGGGCGGAAGCGCCACCAATGATGGGGGCTGTGGCGCTGCAGCTGCCTGCGGTGTAAAATTCTACGACAAGGACGGCAAGTCCTTCATTCCTACCGGCGGCACATTGGGCAAAGTTGCCAAGATCGATACATCGGCACTCGATCCTGCTCTCAAGAGCGTGACGATCACCACCATGTGCGACATCGACAACCCCTACTATGGGCCCACTGGAGCCGCCCACATCTTTGCTCCCCAGAAGGGTGCAACCCCTGAAATGGTGGAAATCCTTGATGCAAACATGCAGCACATCGCCAAGGTCATCGAGCGCGACTGCAACATGGACGTGCAGTCCATCCCCGGCAGCGGAGCTGCGGGTGGCATGGGTGGCGGCATGGCTGCGTTCTTCGGCTCACGCCTGCAGATGGGCATCGAAACGGTTCTGGAAACGGTCAACTTTGACAAACTGCTGACCAAGGCTGATCTTGTGCTTACCGGTGAAGGAAAGATTGACGGGCAGTCACTGCGCGGCAAGGTGGTCATCGGAGTGGCCCGGCGCGCCAAGAAAGCCAATGTTCCCGTTCTGGCCATCGTCGGCGACATCGCTGATGATGTCGAGGGTGCATACGATGAGGGAGTAAGCGGCATCTTCTCGATCAACCGCCTGGCCATCGACTTCAAAAAGGCCAAGCCTCGTGCCCCGGAGGATATGGCAAGGACCGTTGACAACCTGATGCGCTTTGCAAAGCGCATGGGACTGTGAACCAGTCACAGCTCGTCCGAAGGCTCAGCGAATGTGCTGAGCCTTCGTATGCGTCCTTCTCCCAGAAGCTCCAGGTTTCCGACCGAGCCATTTTGGGAGTGCGGACTCCCCAACTGACCAAACTTGCCCGTTCTCTTGCCAAAACAGAGGGCGAGCAAGCGCTCATGGATTTCTATGGCTACGAAGCACCATCGTATGAAGAGGTGATTGTCATCTACAAGCTCTTCGGCTTGCTTCGTCTCAATTCCGAAGAAGCTCTCTCCCATCTGATCCGCCTGCTCCCCTACAACGAAAGCTGGGCAACCAATGATACCCTTGCATCCTCACTGAATCATCTCAGCAAAAATCCGGATCTTCTCTATCCCTTTTTGCTCGCTTTGCTGAAAAGTCCCCAGCCCTATGAGCAACGCTTGGGCATCGTCAGCCTGATGCTGCACTTTCTCGAAGCACCCACCTTGGATGAGGTGCTCGAAGCCTGGAGCAAGGTGGAGAGTGACCACTACTATGTGGTCATGGCCCTTGGGTGGGGATATGCATCCGCTTATTGCAAGCATCGGGAAAAGACGCTGGAATACCTTCAGAGAGGACGCCTGCAGGAGAGCGTCAGGCGCAAGGCCATCCAGAAGTGTATTGAGTCCCGCATCCCCACTGAAGTGGAGAAGCACATGCTCAGAACCCTTCGCTCAGCACCCTGAGGGCATTGCCGTACCACATCTTCCCAAGTGTATCCGTAGAGAGCCCGGCCTTCAGCAAGGCTTCATGCAACGTTGCAAGCTGTGGATAGTGTTCCACGTCCAAGGTCCCGCTGATCCCATCAAAATCGGTTCCCAAGGCAAGGACAGAGCTGCCACCCACCTGATGGATGTGCATCGCATGGGCAACCATTGCCTCGATGCTGCTGTGTCCCCAGTCCTCACTGAGGAAGGAGGGGCAGAAGTTCAGCCCGATGATCCCGCCAGCATCAGCAATCTTTTCAATCATCCCATCACTGAGATTCCTGCTGTGGTTTGTGACTGCCCGTGCATTCGAATGGCTGGCAATGAAAGGACGCTTTGCAAAACCGGCGACGGAGGAGAAGCCTGCATCATTGAGGTGGGAAACATCCACCAGGATCTTGTGGTGTTCCATTGCCTCGATCACCTCATAAGCGAAGGGTTTGAGATCCCCCCTCTGGTGATGGGGATAGCCCAGTTCATTCTCATGATTCCACGTAATGGTTGCCAACCGAACGCCCCACGATGCAAGGACAGCAATGCGATCCAACCGACCTTCCAGGATGCCCAATTCCTCCACACTGAGAATGGCCTGATGCATCGGCCCTTCCAGGTGCTCATTCGGGCTGAGGACCTGCACGATCTGAGAACCTGAGGCATGCAACTCCTGCTGGAAACGTTCATACAGCTTGTTTGCGTGGCTCCAGGGACTGGCGTGAGCATGCGCATCCACGAACAAAGCAAAGCATGTGGTGACTGTTCCCGCCCCGTCCATCCACCTCAGATCGACATGGGCATTGCTGCTCAGCCCAAGGTTTCCCGAACGCTCCCCAGCATGCAGGGCATGGATGGTGTCACAGTGCAAGTCAATGATTGGCAGCATGAAAAAAGTTCTCCCAAGTAGTTGCCGTTAGCAATTAAATGTAGTATTTTACCTGTACGATAAGACAAAACAAGAGTATAGTATACCGTATAAGAGGAGTTTACCATGATTAAACACGTAACCAAGAGCACATATGAAGCAGAAGTTTTGAAGAGCAGCGTTCCCGTAGTTGTCGATTTCTGGGCAGCATGGTGTGGGCCGTGCCGCATGCAGGGCACCATCCTTGAGCAGCTCGACAAGGAGATGGGTGCAGATCAGGCAAAGATCGTGAAGGTCAATGTCGATGAGGAAGGTGAGCTTGCCGCTACCTTCGGCGTTCAGTCCATTCCCACCCTTCTGTTCTACAAGGACGGCAAGGTGATCAACAAGGCAGTCGGTGTACGCGACGCAGCAGCTCTGAAGAAGATTCTTGGTCTCTAAGAGAATCACGCTTTAGTACAGACCCACAGTGAATAGTACTCACTGTGGGTGTTTTTTTGTCCAGAGGCAGTCTAGAAAATACAAATGTTTCTTTTTATAGAAACTTTTCTCCAAAAGTCCTTGACAGATTGTTTCTATTCAAAGTAACATCGGACCCATGAAGGAGAATCCCATGCAAAACGCACTTACCAAAGAGATCAACACCACCAACCTTCCTGACAAGGATGGACGTTTCGGAGAATACGGCGGAGCATACCTGCCACCCCAGCTTCAGGAAGTGATGGACGAGGTCACCCAAGCATATCTGGAGATCGTACAGGACCCGGCATTCCTGACAGAACTTTCCAGCCTCCAGAAACACTATGTGGGACGCCCTTCCCCCGTCTATCATGCAAAACGGCTCAGCGAAGCGGTTGGCGGAGCCCAGATTTATCTGAAGCGTGAGGACCTGAACCACACCGGTGCCCATAAGATCAACCACTGCATCGGAGAGGTGCTGCTTGCAAAGAAGCTTGGCAAGAAGAAGGTCATCGCTGAAACCGGTGCCGGCCAGCACGGTGTTGCCCTCGCCACTGCAGCCGCCCTGCTTGGACTTGAGTGCGACATCTACATGGGTGAAATTGATATCAGGAAAGAGGCGCCGAACGTAAGCAGGATGAAAATTCTCGGTGCAACGGTTGTTCCGGTAGGAAGGGGAACCAAGACCCTCAAGGATGCAGTCGACGCTGCATTCGAAGCCTATCTTGCAGACCCGGTGACCCAGATCTACTGCATCGGAAGCGTTGTCGGTCCCCATCCTTTCCCGATGATGGTCCGCGATTTCCAGAGCGTGGTAGGCATTGAGGCTCGCAAGCAGATCCAGGAGATGACCGGAAGGCTCCCCGACTCCGTGGTTGCCTGTGTAGGAGGCGGCTCGAATGCCATGGGCATCTTCAGCGCCTTCCTTGAGGACAAGCAAGTCGCGCTGTATGGAGTTGAACCTGCAGGAAAGGGGCTCGATACCCCGGACCACGCAGCTACCATCACCAAAGGTTCGGTAGGCATTCTCCACGGATTCAGAAGTCTTCTGCTCCAGGACAAGTCCGGGGAACCTCTTCCGGTCTACTCCATCGCAAGCGGACTGGATTATCCCGGAGTAGGTCCCCAGCACAGCTACCTGCACTCCATCGGCAGGGTGCACTATGACAGTGCCACCGACCGCGAGGCAGTGGAAGCGTTCTACGGCCTGAGTCGTATGGAAGGCATCATCCCCGCCCTTGAATCCAGCCATGCAGTGGCACATGCCATCAAGATGGCCCAGCAGCTTGGCAAGGATGTGAACATCCTGGTCAATCTCTCCGGTCGTGGTGACAAGGACATCGACTATGTCATGGAGAACTACCCGCTGGTGGAGTACGAACCACAGAGCAACAGCAACGGCTTCAAGGAGTTCCTTGCCCACATCAAGCAGAAGTAAAGAATTCTATTGAGAATGCATAGAGAGGTTGTTGGTCCCATCCCAGCAACCTCTTTTTCATTTCTCTGCTCACAATTCATACCTACGCAGCAGAAGTATCAAAAACCGAAACATCCCCGAATCTCTTTCAAGAAGGCAGAACAATTATTTGCATACTGCTACATGATATGGTACATACTATGCACAATTGTAAATGCACAGAAACAGAACCGACCCAACTAGGACCTGAACCTAGCTGCCATGGGATGATCGCTGATTTTTGTTAAGATAGACCCAAGTTCACAAAGCCCACCGAAGAGTCTGTGTTGGGGATGATCGCTGATTTTTGTTAAGATAGACCCTTGACTGCTTGATAGCATCATTGAGCGATGTTGGGGTTGATCGCTGATTTTTGTTAAGATAGACCATCCGCTGGACCGGCTGTACCACCCGAGGAGTTGGGGATGATCGCTGATTTTTGTTAAGATAGACCAACCATTTGTCACCAGATACTTGTCGTAGTGTTGGGGATGATCGCTGATTTTTGTTAAGATAGACAATATTACGACTTCATACAGAGGTCACAAGCGTTGGGGATGATCGCTGATTTTTGTTAAGATAGACCGCAACGGTAACTGGCACTCGTACTCTTGACGTTGGGGATGATCGCTGATTTTTGTTAAGATAGACCAACAAGCCCAAGCTGCCTATCAAGGGATCTGTTGGGGATGATCGCTGATTTTTGTTAAGATAGACCGAGACCAGTTCCGCTTGGACTGCAAGCTGAGTTGGGGATGATCGCTGATTTTTGTTAAGATAGACCAGAACGCATCCTTTGCATGCCTTGATTCCAGTTGGGGATGATCGCTGATTTTTGTTAAGATAGACCTTGAGAAGGGAGGGCTTGGGCTATGAAACTGTTGGGGATGATCGCTGATTTTTGTTAAGATAGACCTT
>RZYT01000072.1 GCA_009930195.1 Spirochaetia bacterium
CTCGATGCATATCGGCAGATGTTCAACCCCAGCTTCGCCATGGTTGTGGTGAGGACGCTGTGGATCAGCGTGCTCTCCACCTTCCTCTGCATTTTGATCGCCATTCCCTGCGGCTATGCAATGGCAAAGAGCAAGCACCAGACCCTGCTGCTCTTTCTCATCATCATCCCCTTCTGGACCAACTCGCTCATCCGCATCTACGCCTGGATCTCGATACTCTCCACCGAAGGCTTCATCAACTCCCTGCTGATGCGCATCGGCCTGATTGATTCGGGGCTGAAGCTCATCTACAACAACGGGGCAGTGGTCCTGGTACTGATCTACATGTACCTGCCCTTTGCCATCCTGCCGTTGTTCACCACCATCGACAAGTTCGACTTCTCCCTCCTTGATGCCGCCCGGGACCTCGGCGCCACCAAGCTCGGGGCCATCGTCAAGGTGATGTTCCCGAACATCCGCAGTGGATTGAGCACCGCCTTCATCTTCACCTTCATCCCCATCTTTGGTGCCTATACCGTCCCCCTGCTCGTCGGCGGCAAGGATTCGACCATGATCGGAAACATCATCGTCGACCAGGTATCCAAAACAAGGAACTGGCCGTTGGCCTCTGCCTTCTCCATGATCCTGACCCTCATCTCACTGGTGGGCGTCTTCTGGATGCTTTACAACGGCAAACGTGAGCAGATGCAGAAAGGGAACAAGAAAACAACCCAGCAAGCACTTGAGCACAACATCAGGGCGCACCACAGTTTGCGAGGTGCCAAATGAACTACCACAAGTACTCAAGCAAAACCGGCTTCTCATTTTCCTACGTCATGCTGGCCTTGGTCATCGTCTTCCTGTTCATACCGCTCTTCGTCGTGGTCTTCTTCTCCTTCAACAATGCCAAGGGGATGCAATGGGACCATGCCTCGCTGATCTGGTACAAACGGCTCATTTTTGAAAGCCCCTCCTTGTGGGCGGCTTTCCGAAACAGCCTCGTCATCGCACTTACCAGTTCCGTCACCGCTACTGCACTGGGCTCACTTGCCGCCATCGGCATCAAATGGTACCGCTTCCATGGCCGGAGCTACATCACAACCGTCAGCTACCTGCCGATGGTCCTGCCCGAAGTCATCATCGGTATCTCGATGCTGATCTTCTTCTCCGCAGTCAAGGTTCGGCTTGGCATGTTCACCATCTTTGCTGCACACACCACGTTCAACCTGCCCTTCGTCTTCATGATGGTTACCGCCCGTCTGGATGAATTCGACTATTCCACCGTCGAAGCAGCCCGTGACCTCGGAGCCAATGAACGGCAGACCTTGACGAAAGTAATCATACCGACCATCATACCTGCAGTGCTTTCTGGATTCTTGATGTGCATCACCATGTCCTTGGAAGATTTCGTCATTACGTTCTTCGTCTCCGGACCTGGTTCAGGCACCCTTCCTTTGTACGTATACTCGATGATCCGCTACGGCGTCTCACCAGTGATCAATGCGCTCTCCTTTGTCATGATCCTCGGGACCATGGTCATCGCGTTCATGTTCAGGAAGTTCCTCAAGACAGTGGCGGCAAGCAGCTAGGAGGCACCACTACTTTCCGGAGGTGCGTCGTGAAGAGGTTCATCAAGTTCACATGGGGTTTCCTGGTATGCATCCTGCTTGTGCTCAGCACAGCCTGTACCGGGAAATCGGCAGGAAACGAAAAGTTGTACCTCTACAACTGGACCTACTACACCCCGGATGAGCTCGTTGCCAAGTTTGAGAAAGAGACCGGCATTGATGTCATCATAGACAACTTCGCCTCCAACGAGGAGATGTTTGCCAAGGTCATGGCCGGGGGAAACAAGGGATATGACATCCTTTTCCCCTCCTCCGATTACACCCAGATCATGATCAAGCTCGGTCTCTTGTCTGAGCTTGACCATGAAAAACTTCCCAACCTCTCCTACATCTCCCCCCTCATCAGGGAAAAAGCCACGTATGACCCGGATTTCTCCTACTCAGTCCCCTACTTCATGGGCTCAAGCGGTATCGCGGTCAACACACAGCGCGTGGACGGAGCGTATGAGCGCAGTTGGGCCATCTTCTCCGATCCCCGATTTGCCGGAAGGATGTCCCTCCTGGATGACATGCGGGAAGTGATGGGAGCCGCCCTCAAGCACCTGGGTTTTGCAGGAAACACCACCGACAAGGAACAGCTCGCCTTGGCTGCCAAGCTCATCAACGAGGAGTGGAAACCAAACATCGTCAAATTCGACTCCGAATCCTTTGGCAAAGCCTTCAGCAGAGGAGAGTTTGTCGTAGTGCATGCATACCCGGAGAATGTGTTTGCAGAACTTCCCCGCGAAACCTGGTCCTCCATCGACTTCTTCATCCCTGAGGAAGGGGGCATGATGTACATCGACAACATGGTCATCCCCTCTTCTGCCAAAAACAAGGACAACGCCCATACGTTCATCAATTTCATCCACGACCCCAAGAACTATGCACTGTTCCTTGATGCTTTCGGCTTTCCTCCGACTACCAATACCGGAGCCCAGCAATACATGAGCAACAAGGATTTTTTCTTCAGCGTGGAAGACCTCGCCAATTCCGACAACATCCAGGATCTTGGAGCTGAACTGGAAATCTACAACCAACTCTGGCAAACCATCCGATATGAGCAGTAAAAACTTGCATAAATATGCAATTTTTTTACAAACTGTTCCATTTTGCTCTTGCCTCCCATTTTTACAACAGGTATTCTGAACCAACATGCATTTGTAGAGGGGAGACTGTTTCATGAACACCTATCAAGTACTCACTGCGCTAGCCTTTGCCCTGTATCTCGGCCTTATGTTGGCCATCGGGTTTTTCACCTTCCGAAAAACAAAGTCCACCAGTGACTACTTCCTCGGAGGAAGATCGATCGGTCCTTGGTTCACCGCACTCAGCGCCGAGGCCTCGGACATGTCAGGGTGGCTCTTGATGGGTCTTCCCGGTCTTGCCTACTTCACCGGTTTGCAGGAAGCCTTCTGGACCGCAGTTGGACTGCTGGTAGGGACCTATCTCAACTGGCTGCTGGTTGCAAAAAGGATGCGCAAATACACCATCCATGCCAAGGATTCCATCACCATCCCCGAATTCCTAACCAACCGTTTCCATGACAAGTCGAAGGTATTGCAGACGATCAGCTCAGTCATCATTCTCGTCTTCTTCGTCGTCTACACCGCCAGCGGCTTCCTTGCCTGCGCCAAGCTCTTCACGGCAGTCTTCGGCATGAACTACTATGCAGCGCTCATCCTTGGGGTGGTCGTCATCCTGGGGTACACACTGCTCGGAGGGTATCTTGCCGTTGTTGCAACAGACTTCCTGCAGGGTAGCCTGATGTTTGTTGCCTTGGTTGCCACCGGCCTGATCGCCCTCTTTGCCATCGGCGGTCCTGCCCATACCTTTACCGAGCTTGCCAAATTCGGTGAGCACTTCATCAACCCCTTCATCACTCCCCCCGGAACCACCTACGGATTTTTGCAGATCCTCAGCGCCCTTGCCTGGGGCCTTGGATACTTCGGCATGCCCCATATCCTCATACGCTTCATGTCCATCCGCAGCAATGCGGAAGTGAAGACCAGTCGCAGGATTGCAATGGTCTGGGTAACCCTGGCCATGGCCGCAGCCCTTCTGGTTGGTGTGGTGGGAAAGATCTTCCTGCTTCCGCTTGAGTATGCCTCCCAGAGCGCCGCAGAGTCGGTCTTCATTGCCAGCATGCAGAAGATTTTCCCGACCTTCATCGCAGGTTTCTTCCTCTGCGCCATTCTGGCCGCCAGCATGAGTACCGCCGACAGCCAGCTGCTTGTTGCTTCCTCCGCGTTCAGCAAGGACGTCTACAAGGCCCTTCTGAGAAAGGATGCCTCGGACAAGGAGACCCTGCTGGTCAGCCGCATTACCGTCGTGGTGATCACCATCATCGCCATCTTCCTTGCCATGGACCCCAACTCATCCATCTTTGATGTCGTGTCCTATGCATGGGCAGGCTTCGGTGCCACCTTCGGCCCGGTGATCCTTGCCTCACTCTTCTGGAGAAAGGCCACCAAGAACGGGGCTGTTGCTGCCATGGTAGGCGGTTTCCTGACCGTCATCATCTGGAAGCAACTCTCCGGTGGTCTCTTTGATGTCTATGAGCTGCTGCCTGGCTTCATCATCGCAAGCATCCTCATGATTGTCTTCAGCCTGCTGGACAAGCATCCTGATCCAGAGATGCTCGAAGAGTTCGATGCCTTCGTGGCAATCGAGGACTGAACGGGAAGCCGGGGTTGATCCCCGGCTTTTTTTGACTTTTTCTCATTTTCTGTTGGAAAGCAGTTGACGCAGGGATGGGTGAAACCTATACTGCTTCATAATCCAGCCTTTAGGTAGGATATTTTCTTGGAGGAGGCACACCATGATGCAGATGCAAAGCAGCACTGATTCCTGTGATCCCATGATGTGCCACAACGCACTCGCCTAAGACTTCCTCCAAGGTATTTTCCATGAAACAAGCAAAACATCCCCGCTGTGGATCGGTAACCGACCACATGCGAAGCCCCTGGTCATATTCCCTACCAACACAGGCTTTCGTCTGTGCACACTTCCCACCAGGAGCATCCCATGCCAAAGAACAACCAGACCAAACAGTTTGAAACCCTCGCCCTGCATGCCGGACAGGAACATGCCGACCCTGCCACCGGAGCACGAGCAGTCCCCATCTACCAGAGCACCAGCTATGTCTTTGATTCCTGTGCCCAGGCTGAAGCCCGCTTCAACCTCTCGGAGCCGGGAAACATCTACAGCCGGCTCTCCAACCCCACCCAGGATGTCTTTGAGGCACGCATCGCGGCCCTGGAAGGAGGGGTGGCTGCACTTGCTACCGCCAGCGGATCGGCAGCCATCACCCTGACCATCCTCAATCTTGCCAAGAACGGGGAGCACATCGTCAGCGCACAGACCATCTACGGAGGGACGTACAATCTCTTTGCCAATACGCTCAGCGAATGGGGCATCACCACCACCTTCGTAGATGTTTCCGACCTTGCACAGGTACGCAAGGCGATCAAGGGCGAGACCAAGGCCCTCTTTGTGGAGACAATCGGCAATCCGAACGCAACTCTGTGCGATTTGCAAGCACTAGCCAACCTTGCCCACGAGCACAAGATCCCCTTGGTGGTGGACAATACCTTTGCAACCCCCTTCCTGGTGCGTCCCATCGAACACGGGGCCGACATCGTGGTGCACTCCGCAACCAAGTTCATCGGCGGCCACGGTACCGCACTCGGAGGGGTCATCGTTGACAGCGGGAACTTCTCGTGGGAAGAGAGCGGCAAGTTCCCTTCCATCACCGAACCCAATCCCAGCTATCATGGGCTGAGCTTCAGCAAGGCAGTGGGTAAGGCTGCCTGGATTGCCAAGGCCCGGGCTGTCTTGCTGCGCGACACCGGCGCCTGTCTTGCCCCCTGGCACTCCTTCCTCTTTCTCCAGGGGCTGGAAACACTCCCCTTGCGGGTCGAGCGCCACGTGCAGAACACCCTCAGGATTGTCGAGTACCTGAGCACCCATCCCAAGGTAGCGGAAGTCCGTCACCCAAGCCTTGCAAGCAACCCGTATCATGCGCTGTATGAGCAGTACTTTCCCAAGGGCGGGATCAGCATCTTCACCTTCGACATCAAGGGAAGTGAGGAGGATGCCAGGAAGTTCATCGACTCCCTGTCCATCTTCAGCCTGCTGGCAAATGTGGCCGATCTCAAATCATTGGTGATCCATCCGGCCACCACCACCCACTCCCAGCTTACCGATGAAGAGAAACAAAGCCAGGGCATCAGAGGCACCACCATCCGCCTTTCCATTGGCTGCGAGCATATCGATGATCTCATCGCCGATCTTGAAGGGGCTTTCTCCCAGGTACAGGGAGGCAGCACATGCCGGTAACCATTCCCCAAAACCTTCCTTCAGGAGCAGTCCTGAAGGAAGAAAACATCTTCTTCATGACCAGTGAACGGGCCATCCACCAGGACATCCGCCCCTTGCAGGTAGCCATCCTCAACCTGATGCCGAACAAGCGCAAGACTGAGGAGCAGTTCTTGCGCCTCTTGGGCAACACATCCTTGCAGGTTGAGGTCACCTTCCTCACCACGGCAAGCTATGAGAGCAAGAACACCCCACGCTCGTACCTGAAGACCTTCTACAAGACCTTCAGAGAGATCAGGGAAGACCGTTTTGACGCACTCATCGTCACCGGAAGCCCGGTAGAGACCCTTGAATTTGAGGATGTGGCGTACTGGAGGGAACTCGAGGAGATCCTGGACTGGGCAGAAAAGCATGTCTACTCATCGCTGTTCGTCTGTTGGGCGGCACAAGCGGCGCTGCATCATCACTACGGGATAGGCAAGCGCCTGCTCCCTTCCAAGCTCTTTGGGGTGTACGACCATTCGGTCCGTGCTGCCAAGCATCCGTTGGTGCGGGGCTTTGACGACCAATTCCGCGCTCCCCACTCACGCCACACCACCATCGATGAGGCTGCGGTCAAAAAGAATACCGATCTGTTGGTGCTCTGCGAATCAGAGGAGGCGGGAATCTACCTGGTCACCAGCAAGGATGGGAGAAAGGTGTTCATTACCGGCCACAGCGAATACGACAAGCAAACGCTGCACGACGAGTACCAGCGGGACCTGAAAGCAGGAAAGCCCATCGACAAGCCGAAGGGCTACTACCGCAATGACGATGAGTCATTGCCGGTGGTGATGAGCTGGAGAGGTCATGCCAATCTGCTGTTCACCAACTGGCTGAACTACCATGTCTACCAAGGAACGCCGTATCATCTGGAGGAGCTGGAAACAAGTGCATCGCAGTTCTGATGCTCAGTGGTTCCAGAACTCCTTGTGGTCTGCCACGATTGCCTCAAGCAACTGCACATCGGTGGCAGGCCCCACTACTTCCATATCCTTCTGCCCATAGGAGAGGACCACATCACTGGGAAGATCGAAGGTAGGGTTCTGCACGTCGCTGCCGGTGAGCTGGAGCAGCTGTTTTTCGGTGATGCCGAAGACAAGGCGTCGGACATTGGTCCAGTAGAGCGCTCCGGTGCACATGACGCAGGGTTCTGCGTTGGTGTAGAGGGTGCAGGCAGCCAGAAACTCTGCATCGTAGCGCTTGCTGGCCTTGAAAAGCAGGAGCGTTTCGGCATGCATCGCAGACCCGCCTTCCTCATAGTCGTTTCCCTGTTCCATGAGAATGGTGCCATCCTTGTCTGCAAGCAGGGCTCCGAAGGGGTGGTTTCCGTGCATCTTTGCCTCGTGGGCGATTCGGACGGTTTCGTACAGAAGACGGATATCGGTATCATTCATTTCCTTGCGGCTGATGGTAGGCATATGGCACTCCTATTCTTTGTATGCCTACCCTAGCATGCAAATGCATGGATGGCAATCCGGAAAAAAGTCCACAAAACTTCAAGAATGGACCTATTTGACGATTGTGTAGTACAATAGCAACAATCTTTACCCAAGCTACAAAAATCCGGCATTGACGTTTGGGAAGAGAGACCGTACATTAGAGGGAAGCTGTCGCAGGACAGGGACCCTACAAAAAAAGGAATGACTATGAACAAGAATACCCGAACCAAGGTGATTGTGACCATGTTGGCCATGATCCTTATCGCTACTTCTCTCTTCGCAGCAGGCATGAAGGAAAGTAATCCTGATGCGATCACCGTCCGCATCCTGTCCTCAAGCGCTTCCGACGGCCAGCAGACATTTGCAGCCCGTACGCTCGAAGGGAATGAGATCAGTTTCATCGCCAACAATCTTACCAAGTCCAGCTATCCCGTAGGCTCGCTTGCCGTCGGTGACTACCTTGAGGTGGTGCTTGCCGGTTCGCTTGCCGTTGATATCCGTTACATCAATCCCCTGGTTGCAACCGGTGCACTTCCCTACTCCATCAGCACCGAACGGGCCACCAGCCTCGAGAGCCTCACCGACCGTTTCAGCTACACCTACGGGTATCTGCTGATCCAGTCCTTCTCTTCCCAGGGCCTCTTCTTTGATGCAGGCTACTATGTGAAGGGAGCCCTTGACGGCTATCGTGACTCACAGAGTGAAGTGCAGGCCGGCTACTACACCCTTGAAGAGCTGTACGCCAACGTCAATGCATACCAGGAAACCATCTGGAGTGCCGGGCTTGCCGCCACCGACTACGGCAAGAGCTATACCTCAATCGATCAGGTCCGCGACCTCGCCAAACCAGAATCCTTGAGCGATGCATTCAGCTATACCTACGGATACTTGCTTGCCCTGAACATGTCGGGCCAGGGAATCCATGTGAATGGCGACCTCTATGCTTCCGGTGCCCTGGACTTTGCCTGTGAGAATCCTTTGCAGATGAACGATGCCGAGATGCAGAGTGCCTTCACCGAATACCAGCAGATTCTTGAGGAAGAGTATGCACAGTGGCTGAGCGAAGTTGCTGCATCCAACCTCACGGATGCTGAGGCCTTCCTCGAAGCCAACAAGGCAAACGATGGCGTCATCACCACCGCAAGCGGATTGCAGTACCAGGTACTGACCCCTGCTGACGGTGCCAAGCCGACGCTTTCTGACACCGTAGAGGTAAACTACCAGCTGCAGATGATCGACGGATCGGTAATCGAGAGCTCCTACGACATGGGACAGACAGCACACTTCCCGGTGAATGGTCTGATCGAAGGCTTCACCGAAGCACTGCTTACCATGAATACCGGCTCTGTGATCCGCACCTGGATCCATCCCTCCCTCGGGTATGGCGAAATGGGAACGGAAACGATTCTCCCCAATGCCCTGTTGGTCTTTGACATCGAGCTGGTCTCCATCGAAGCTGCCCAGACTCTGTAACTACGGATTTTTCCCCTTGAGGCCGCAGTCTTGGTACTGCGGCCTTTTCTTGTCCGCTCCTAGCCACGATGATTTGGTTTGGATATACTGCTTGTGTGGATACAAAGAGCCAACTGATTGATACAATCTATGAACATCTGAAGAACCAGGTACGCCAAGGTTTGCTGCAAAATGGGACCAAGCTTTCTGAGAACAATCTTGCAAAACAGTTCTCCTGCAGCAGAACCCCCGTACGCGAAGCATTGAAACGTCTTGAGCAAGACGGATTTGTCGTCATCATCCCCCACAGCGGGAGCTACATCAAAGACATCACCATGACAGACTACCAGCAGTTGACCGAGGTCAGGGCATATCTGGAATCCCTTGCCATGCGCATTGCATGTGAAAATGGTGCAGACCCAAGCAAGCTGGAAGCCATCCTGGACGAGATGGATGCACTGTGGAAGAGTGGGGACTCCTTTGATGTACAGGCCTTCAGTGCACTCCACTACCAATTCCATCTTGAGCTTGTCAAGCTTGCCGAAAATGAGTTGCTCACGCTCACCTACAGCAGGCTGAACCTCAGCGAGGCAGCACTGCTCTTTGCCCAGAGCATCAATGACCGCGGAATCGGAAAAACCCAAGAGGAACATCGCCACCTTGTCGAAGCCATCAGGAATCAGGACATAAAAGAGGGAGAGCGTTTCATGCTCTCCCACCTCTGGAAAAAACGTGATCGTTTCAAGAAACAGGTACAGGCAATCTGAAAATGACTTTCTTCACTGCTGTCCCCTCTCCTTGCGTCTGCTGATGACGATAGGGCTCATGGGGCTTGAGCAACAGGAACATTCCGGTTGTGAGCGGAGAGACCACGACAGGCTCCCCGCTTCTTTGCAGTGAGAAGAGTTCCTCTCCTTCCAACACCACGTGCAACTCCATGCCTTTGGGCTCAGCAAGCTGGCCGGAGGCTTGGGTCACGTAGCTTTGCACCTCATACTCCACCCCATCCTGTTGATAGATGCCGATTCCCTGCTCGTAGGGGAGACTTCGGTCGAGGATGTCAATGACAGATTGCAGCAAGGGATGCAGCTTCAGGTACCACTCCAGATGATCAAGCAAATCAAGCAGCATCAGATCACCTGTCCCTTGTGTGCCAGCCAGAGCTTCTCATACGCAATGATCTGCTCGGCACACCC
>RZYT01000073.1 GCA_009930195.1 Spirochaetia bacterium
TGGACTCGGGCATTCAATGATATCTTCTATTTGTCAGACAAATGGACAAAAGGAGCCTCCAGTGAGCTTTGTACCCGTACGCAATGAGCGACTCTCCGATAAGGTGGTGAACCAGATTCTGGACATGATCCACAGCGGGGACCTGAAGCCGGGACAGAAACTTCCCAGTGAATTGGTCTTCTGTGAGCAGTTTGCCGTGAGTAGGGGAGTCATCCGGGAAGCAATGATCCAGTTGCAGGCCCTGGGCTACATCCGTCGCAAGACCAAGAACGGCACCTTCATCGAGAAAGACATCATCGACCGACTCAGCAGACCGGTCTCCGATGCCCTGAAGGAAGCAACCTTCCAGGATCTTCTCGACTTCCGTGACAGCTTGGAGTCGAGGATGGTGGAAATCGTCATCGATCGTTGCACCGATGAGGAGATTGAGGAGATACGCCAGACGCTTGATGCCGATGCGCTCAAGCTCAACGGCCACTTCAGTCTTGACCACTACTTCCACTACAAGCTTGCCCAGGCTTCCAGAAACATCTTCTACATGAACTTCATCGACACCTACTACGACCTCATCGAGGAACTTGCCCAGGCAAACAAGAAGCAGGAAGGCACGATCAGGAGCATTGCCCAGGAGCACCAGGCCATCGTCGATGCAATCGGGCAAAGGGACAAGAACGCTGCCCATCAGGCGATGGAGACGCATATCAACAACGTACGCCAGAGACGGCAACGTCTGGAATCGGAGAGTGTGCAATGAGAAGCCTCACCATTCTTTCTCCCTGCGGCATTCTTGGCTATGGGTTCCCTGACGCATCCTTTGCCTATGGGCTCTCCCAGAAACCCGATGCCATTGTCGTTGATGCCGGTTCCACCGATGCCGGCCCGCACAAGCTGGGAGCGAAGACTGCCATCGTCAGCCGCCGGGCTGCAAAGAAGGACCTGCTGAGGATCATCAAGGGGGGCTGCGAGCTCGGCATTCCTGTCCTCATCGGTTCGGCCGGTGGCAGCGGCGGGGAGAGTCATGTTCGCTGGACGATGGATATCATCGATGAGATTCTTGGCGAACATCCCGACTGGCAACCCAAGACAGCAGTCATCTGGGCCGATATTCCCAATGAAGCCATTCTCGCGCAGCTGGAAGAGAGCAAAGTTGTCCCGTTGGATGCTCTCGAGCTCCCCCTTGATGAAGAGATTCTCAGCCAAACCACAGGCGTGGTGGCCCAGATGGGCATCGAACCCATTCTGGATGTGCTTCAGGCCGGGGCGGACCTCATTGTCTGTGGCCGGGCCTATGATCCCGCTCCTTTCGCAGCAGTTGGGGTCCACCATGGATTCGATCTTGCCTTGAGTTATCATTTGGGGAAAGTTCTGGAGTGCGGGGCGCTCTGCTGCAACCCGGGGACTACCAAGGACTGCATGCTCGGAGTTCTCTATGAGGACAGCTTTGAAGTCTATCCCTGTGATGAGAAGCGGCTTTGCACCCCGACCAGCGTGGCAGCCCACACCTTCTATGAGAAGGATCATCCCTACCTGTTGCACGGTCCTGGCATTGCCATGGATCTCAGCCTCTGCACCTTTGAGGCCTTGAGCCGCAACCGGGTGCGGGTGAAGGGAAGCCACCTTTCGGCTACCGATCCGTATCAGATCAAACTGGAAGGAGCGCGCAAGGTAGCCTACCGGACCTTCGTGGTAGCCGGTGTGCGCGACCCGTTGCTTGTTTCCCGTATCGAGGAAGTGGAAGCCTTGGTGAGAGAGAGCGTACAGGAACAGTACCCCGAGATAGAAAGGGATGCCTATTCGATCAACTTCATCAACTACGGCAAGGATGGGGTGATGGGGTCTTTGGAACCTGAATCTTGTGTTGGTCATGAGCTTGGGGTGGTCTTTGAGGTGCTTGCACCCACCCAGGAGCTTGCAAATGCCTTGTGTGCATCGGTCCGTTCGACGTTCATGCACTACGGGTATGAGGGAAGGAAGGCGACAGCCGGGAATCTTGCCTTTCCGTTCGCTCCCAGTGACATCCCGTTCGGTGCTGTCTATGCGTTCAGTGTCTATCATCTGATGGATGTCGAATCCCCTACCGCCCTATTTCCTTGGCAGTGGTGGGAACATGGAGGCTCCAATGACAAAACTGTATGAATTGGCCCGGATGCTCCGCAGCAAGAACAGCGGTCCGTTTCTCATTACCCTCGATCTCTTCTTCGATGACCTTGCAACCTATCGCAGGGTAGTTGAGAGCGGGGTGCTGTGTGAAGCTACCCTGAACTCCTGCTACCAGCTTGCCGCGGGGCAACTCTTGGGCATCTACTTTTTTGAGTCTGCCTTGGGTATCAAGATCACCTATCGTCGTCCTGTCAGTTCAGGCACCTGTGGTGATCGGGATGTGTATGGGGCGCAGCAACATGCACCCCTGATGAACCTGTTGATTCCCTAGGAGGGAACGAGTATGAGAGGAAAGAAGCTGCTACGAGAGATCAAGGCGCAGAAGGTGCTCTACCTGCTGCTCCTTCCCACCTTGCTCTACTTCGTCCTGTTCAGGGTGCTGCCGATCATCAACATGCGCCTTGCCTTCTTCCAGTTCCGCGCCCGGGGCAACTGGCCCTTTGTCGGGCTCAAGTATTTCGAGATGATCTTCTCCAGTCCTGCCTTTGCCCAGATACTGCTCAATACCCTGATCATCAGCTTCATGAAGTATGTCCTGCTCTTCCCCGGTTTTGTCTTCTTTGCCCTGATGCTCAACGAAGTGCGTTCCTTCCGGTTTCGCAAGTATGTGCAGGTAGTCTCCTACCTTCCGCACTTCCTCTCTTGGGTCGTCATTGCAGGCATCTGGATCAATGCACTCTCCCTGGGTGGGTCGGTCAACCAGATTGTGACATTCTTCGGTGGGGATGCGGTGGACTTCATGACCGACCGCACCAAGATCCGGTGGATATTGATGATCTGCGAAGCTTGGAGAAGCCTCGGTTGGGATTCCATCATCTTCTACACGGCCATCCTTGCCATTTCCCCTTCGCTCTATGAAGCAGCCCAGATTGACGGTGCGAGCCGCTTCCAGATCATCAAGTCGATCATTTTGCCGGCCTTGGTGACCCCGATGATAACCATGTTCATCCTCAACCTCGGCTTCTTCCTCAATGCGGGTTTTGACCAGGTGTTCAACTTTTCCAATCAGGCGGTGGAGAGCACCATCGACATTCTGGATACCTACATCTACCGCATCGGCATTGAGGGTGGGCAGTACTCACTGGCCACCGCAGTCAGCCTGGTCAAGGGGTTGGTGGGGGTTGTCCTGGTCTACACGACGCACGTCTTCTCCAAGAAGATGACAGGATCGGGGGTGTGGTGATGAGAAGCAGAAAACGCATATCAGTCAGTCAGCTGGTTCTGGTCCTCTTCCTGTTCTTCGTAACCTTGACCATGCTCGTCCCCCTGCTCAACATCCTCGCCAAATCCCTCTCCAGCCCCACTGAATCGGTTGGCATGAGCGGGTTGGCCATCCTGCCCCGGCAGGTGGACCTGCTCAACTACCGCATCGTCTTCAGCCATCCCATCCTGGTTCCTTCCCTGATCAACTCCCTGATCATCACCTTGGTTGGGACTGCGGTGAATATTGTGCTCACCACCACGGCAGCCTACGCCCTTACCCGTCCCCGATTGGCCCTGAAACGGCCGATCATGGTGTTCCTCATCATCATGATGCTCTTCGACCCGGGCTTGGTTCCCGAGTACCTGGTGGTGCAAAAGCTGGGACTGATGGGCAGCAAGTGGAGTGTCATCCTGGTGACGGCGGTGAATGTCTACTACCTGATCATCATGATGCGCTACTTCGAGAAGGTTCCGCAGTCAATCGTGGAGGCCGCCACCATCGATGGGGCGAGTCATCTGCAGATGCTCGGCCACATCTTCTATCCGCTGAGCAAGGCAGGGGTGGCCACCATCACGATGTTCTATGCGGTGGTCCGTTGGAACGAGTACTTCCGTGCCGGCATCTACCTCACCCGCAAGTCCACCGATACGGTGCTGCAGGTGGTGTTGCGCCAGTTCGTGGTGCTCGGCGACACGGTCTCGATCCTCGGACAGCAGAATGTGTTCGACTACAATGCCCTTGCCCGCGCCGACTACAGCGCCCTCAAGGGGGCCACGATCATCGTGGCGATCATCCCGATTCTGATTCTCTATCCGTTTGTACTCCGCTTCTATGCAAAGGATGTGCTCTCGGGCGGGATCAAGGAATAAGTGTGTGTTTCAAAAACCAAGGAGGTTTGTGATGAACAAGAAAGTATTCGTGCTACTGGCAGTACTGTTGGTTCTGGGCGGTTTTGTGATGGCCGCTGGATCCAAGGAAGCAGCACCTGCTGCAACAACGGGGGGCATCGGAGAACCGGGCAAGCCGGTGACGGTGACCTATTTGTGCAAGGATGTCGATCCCATCACCGATGCCGAGCAACTCGGTCTTCTGGAGAAGGCGATTGAGGAAGGCATGGCCAAGCAAGGGACCTATATCGATCTGGTCATCCTTTCGGCCCCGACCGGCAGCTATGCCACCGTGGTGCCCATTGCCTTCAGGACCGCTCAGATCAATCCCGATCTGATCTACTTCCAGGGCAATGACCAGCCGTTGGCCCAGGAAGGCCTGCTTGAGGACCTGACCCCGTATGTGGAGAAGTCGGTCAATGTGAAGGCGATCATGGGTGACCATACCAAGGCAGCGATGAAGAACTATCCCTACCTGATGTGGCTTGCTCCTGCACGCGTGCAGATTCCCGTCATGAGAAGCGACTGGTTTGCCAAGCTCAAGAGCGGCAAGGCCCTGCTTGAGAACCCGACGGTGGACAACTACTATGCCTTCTTCAAGGAGATCAAGGAGAGCGGTATGGCAAAGTGGGCCATCACCACCGATGGTGGCATCCTCAAGCTCGACTCAGTCTTCAACCATGCCTTCGGCCTGACAGCAACCATTGTCAAGGAGAACGGCAAGTGGGTATATTCCAATGCAACCCAGGCTTCCCGTGACAAGCTTGCCTTCTATGCCAAGCTCTATAAGGAAGGACTTCTGGACAACGAGTACGTCACCAAGACCTGGGAGACGATGGAGCAGTCCTTCTACGAAGGCAGTGCAGCCTTTGTCAGCGGTACCGCCGGTGATGTCGTGAACGTCTACAACAACAAGATGAAAGAGACCCAAGGTGTTGATCTCTTTGTGCTTCCTCCTGCCAAGGGTGTGAGCCAGGCCTATCAGAGCATCGATGTCACCAAGGAAAGCCGTGGCTTTGCCATCAATTCCGACTCGAAGGTGAAGGATGCTGCGTGGGCTCTGCTCGAGTACATGGCAGGTCCCGAAGGCCGAAAGCTGGATAAGCTTGGTCTGGAAGGGATCCATTACAACGTCGAAGGCGGCAAGTATGTGCTGACCAAGCAGTTCCCGTCCTGGTGGGCAAAGTTCTGGCCGACGATGAATGGCTTGGATACCTCCACCGTTGTTGGGGAAGTGCTCTCCCAGCCGGCCATCGATTCGCTGGATGCTGCCGCCAAGTACTTTGCTGCAGACACCAACGTCCTGCTTCCTGAAGACCTGTTGCCGGCAAAGGATGCCATGGACAAGCTCTATCGTGAGTACTCCACCGACATCATCCGCGGGGTGAGGCCGATCAGCGACTTCGATGAGTTCGTGACCAAGTGGAACGCCGCTGGTGGAACGAAGATCAGCGAGTATCTGGCAACCGTATTGAAGTAAGTGTGTTGTGAAGGTCGGGGCCTTGCCCCGGCCTCCACCATGAGGAATGTCTATGACCACCGAAACGTACCTACAGCGTGTATACGCAGGTTTTCTGGGAATGAACATCGGCATCAGGCTGGGAGCTCCTGTGGAGCCGAGCCAATGGACCAGTGAGCGCATCGAGCGCTTCTATGGCGATATCAGATCGTACGTGAAGTCCTTCAAGAACTTTGCCGCCGATGACGATGCCAATGGTCCTGTCTTTTTTCTGCGTGCCCTCAACGATACTCCATCCACCGAAGCGTTTGACTGCTCATCAGTGGCAGAGGCTTGGCTGAACTACAGCAGGGAAGGGGTGGGCATGTTCTGGTGGGGTGGCTACGGGGTGAGTACCGAGCACACCGCCTATCTGAATCTGAAAGCAGGGATCCCGGCCCCTAGGTCAGGATCCATGGAAATAAACGGAAAGACGCTGGCCGAACAGATCGGAGGCCAGATCTTCATCGATACCTGGGGCTTTCTCTTCCCCGAGGATTGCAGGAATGCAGCCCGTTATGCACGCATAGCTGCTTCGGTTTCCCATGACGGGGAGGGACTGGAGGGCGCGGCCTTCATCGCCGCAGCCATAGCCAAGGCGTTTGAGACTGAGGATGTGGATGCAATCCTCGATGCTGCCCTGGCACAGATTTCTGCATCCTCCACCTATGCTGCTGTGGTCAACGCAGTACGGGACTTCCATGCAAAGAATCCAGGCGATTGGCGCCTGTGCCTCACGTACCTGCAGCAGAATTGGGGGTATGACCGCTATCCGGGTATCTGTCACATCATTCCCAATGCAGGGGTCTGCATCATGGCCTTGCTGTATGGGAAGACACTGAGCCGAGCTGTGGAGATTGCCACCATGGCTGGGTGGGATACCGACTGCAATGCAGGGAATGTCGGATCAATCCTTGGGGTTGCCGGTTCACTGCAGGCTGTTGAGGATCACTACCGCTCTCCCCTCAACGATATGCTGGTACTCTCCGGCATCTCAGGCTATCTCAACATCCTGGATATCCCCACCTATGTCAGACAGCTCTGTGCACTCAGTCTGAGAACACGTGGTCTTGAGGTTCCCGAGGGTTTGGATCGGAATGAGGGAACCATCGATTTTGACTTCTCCCTTCCCGGATCCATCCATGGGTTCCGCGTTTCCAACCCCAACGCATGCTCCCTTGCCAATACCGGCGATGGACTTGGGATGCGCTATGACAGGATGGTACGGCCCCAGTCGTGCAGGCTTTACTACAAGCCGTTCTATAGGCGCAGCGACTTCGATGATGAGCGTTATATGCCCGTCTTCTCTCCCACCGTATATCCGGGGCAGACAGTGAGCCTGGCCTATCGGCTGGAGAAGTTCAGCGGAGAGTCTGTCCTTATCTCAGCCTATGTACGGAACACCACAACAGCTGAGTTGGTGGTCTTCACGAATGAGGTTGTCTACGATGAGGAAGTGCATGAGCTCTCATTCGTGATAGATCCCAACCATCCCAAGCTCAAGGGGGCCATGATCGATGAGGTGGGTCTGCTGTTTGAGGCGAACTCACCGGCAAAGAACCGTGATTTCGGGGTGCTTCATCTTCAGTACTTCCGTGTGTCAGGCAAAGCTGACTATACAATAGCCATTGGCATGCAATCCAAGGAGTTTGCTTCCATCACCCCCTTCAGCCACAATCATGGTGCTTGGGAAGTTGTCGGCAAGCGATGGATGGAAGCGATGACGCTTGATCATGCCGAGGCTATGACGGGCAACTACTTTAGCAAGGATGTATCACTTCATTCCTCTTTGATTCTGCATAGCGGAAGATCTGCTTTGCTCAGTCTGAGGGTGCAGGGGGCCAGAAGAGGGTATTATGGTGGTTTTCATCAGGGGAAACTGGGAATTTTCAAGCATGCAGGTGACAAGATGATTGTTCTTGCTGCTGTGGAGCAACTTCCCGCCTTGGAAACCGAATACGAGATTGCATTCAGAACCGAAGGTGCAAATCTACACCTTGAAGTGTCAGGCTTTGCCCCTTTGGAGGCAGTTGATGGGAGCCTTGCCTATGGGATGGTGGGCTTTGCCCTCTACGAGCGTGGTCGGGTCGGATTCGGGAACCTACAGATAAAGGAGAAATAGATGATTACACGTTCAGCATTGGTAGCCAACCGGGAGTTGGTACGGGAAAAGGCTGTAGGGGCCCTGATCGGGCTTGCAGTGGGAGACAGCTTTGGGGATGCTGCAAGAATGCAGGCAAACCGCGAGAGCTATGGGTTCATCACCGATTTCAACGCCGGTGCCACCTGGAGTACCGATGATACCGAGTTCGCACTGCTGACGGCAAAGACCTTGATCAGAAACAAGGGAAAGCTCACCAGCGATGCGGTGGTTGAGGCCTGGTTTGAGGATGTGGTGGTACAGGATGAGTTCAAGCGGGGTGGGGCAAGCGAGGTCGCTGCCGCCAACAACCTGCGCAAGGGCCTTCGTCCTCCGCAGAGCGGGAAGTTCAACACCTTCCATATGAGTGACGGGACGGCTATGCGCATTCCCCCGGTGGGCATCATCTGTGCTGCAGAGCCCGATCGTGCCATCGAAATGGCTGGGATCGATGCCTCGATCAGCCACTATGCTGATGGGGTCTGGGGAGCACAGGCTGTAGCCGCCGCGGTTGCCGTGGCAATGGCTGACGGCAGTTGGGAAGAGATTTTCTCTGCCGCCCTCAAGCCGATTCCCAAAGACAGCTGGCTGTATCACAACATGATGCGTGCCTTCGAGATTGTCGACAAGGCTGAAGGCAAGGTCATCGATTGTTGGATGGCTCTGCATGATGAGATCAAGGCAAGCACCTGGGCAACCACTGCAGAGGCAATCCCCGCGGCATTCGCTTGCCTGAGGCTCAGCAACAGTGACTTCCGTTCCTCTTTGGTATTGGCAGGGAACTTTGCCCGTGATGCCGATACCATCGGTGCAGTTGCTGGGGCAATCCTGGGAGCCAAGTACGGCCTTTCTTCCATTCCTCCTCATTGGGTGGAGAAAGTACGCCGTCCTTCCGGCACCTGCCTGCAGTTCACCAAGGGTTTGGATATCGTAACCATGGGGGAACAGTTGGCGGAATTGGTGCGCTGATTTTCTTGGTTGCGTAGAATAAGATATATATTCTACGCATAATTTGTCGTAATGATGCGTAGAATAGGTTGTCTATTCTACGCAGACAGCGTATCATGCCACTATGAGCAACTACATTTGGCAACTACCTGATTGGCCTCGATTCACCTATGATGCTCCTTCCTTGCTCACAGTCATCAGTGAAGTATCTCATGCTCAAGGAAAAGTGGAAGCATTGCTTTCCCAATTGGGCATAGTGGAAAGAAAGGAAATGGAGGCCCAAATCCTTTCCGATGAAATCTATCATTCGCATGAAATTGAGGGAGAAGTCCTCGAGCAACGAAAGCTCTATTCATCTCTCTGTCGCAGGCTTCAGGTTCCCAATGCTTCCATGCATCTCTCTGGTCCTCATATCGAAGGCGTGGTTGAGACGTTGCTGGATGCTTTGGGACATGGTCAAGTACCACTTACGCAGGAACGGCTGTTTTCATGGCACAGAACGTTGTTTCCTCACAATGTGAATGGTCCTTGGCGTATCAATGCAGGAAGCTATAGGACTGAAAGCATTGCAGTGGTTTCCGGTTCATATAAGAATCAGGAAATCCTGTTTGAAGCACCACCTGCTCAGCAGGTACCCCAACAGATGAATGAATTTTTCTCATGGGTAAATACGCCAAGTGCTGTTCCCAATCCGATACGGAGCGCACTAGCTCATCTGTGGTTTCTCACCATCCATCCATTCGAGGATGGGAATGGAAGATTGGCCAGAACGATTGGTGACTTCACGCTCAATCAGTACGCTGCCAGTACATTGATTCTGTATAGCCTTGCCACCCAGCTGAAAAAACACCAGAAAGAGTATTATGAACAGCTGCATCAAGCACAAACAGGGAGTCTGGACTGTACAGATTGGATACGTTGGTATCTCGGACAAATACATGAAGCTCAGCAGCGAGTGATTGAGACCAGCTTGAAAACACTACAGGTCAAACAGCTGTTTGGTCGCTTTTCATTCAATGAGCGCCAAAGTGACATGTTAGGGCGTTTAACCAACGATTTCTATGGAATTCTTACCACCCAAAAATGGGCCAAGCTCATGCATTGCAGCCATGATACCGCCATGCGGGACATCAAGGATTTGATCAGCAAAGGGGTCCTCAAAAAATCTGAACGTGGCGGCAGAAGCACC
>RZYT01000346.1 GCA_009930195.1 Spirochaetia bacterium
CTCGTAATGAGCCAGGAACTTTCAGCCTGGTGTTCTTTATCGAAGGAATTCGGTATGAGTATCTGATTTGCCTTGATGGAAAGCGCATTCACAAAGAGTCATTGCGCTATACGCCTGAAGAACGAATTTCCACCTTGTTTGTGCGTACCTACGATGCAGAGAATTCCATTGCAAAGCTGACGATTGGAAAAAGATGTTCCCTTTCTGCAAAAGACAGGGTGATTCTTGACGGCAACACATTGGAGAACTCAAGCGTCTTGTTTGCATACCAGAAAAGCAACATCCACTCTCCTGTCCTGGATGCTGTTGTTGCCTTCTTCAAGAAAACCCTTCTTCCTCTGATTGATCCAAACGTTCGGCTCAGGGACTGGAGCAAGGAGCGCATTGCCTCTGATACCTCACAGAAGCAATTTCTGGTATCCCTTATGGGAAAGGCAGATTTTCAAATTTCTGACCTTGAGGTAAAAAAATCAGTCATGCCGGTTGATGATACCCTTCTCAAGAAAAACACTGATAATGGTAGTTTTCTTGAACCTTTGATAAAGGACAACCGACATGAAAACCAGGAGTTGCTGTTTACACACGCCACACGCGCAGCGTCCTATCAAATTCCTGCAGAAGCTGAATCTGATGGGACTATGCGTTTTCTAGGTTTGGGAAGTGTACTTCAGAAAATGACAACAGCCTCTCACGTTGTTCCTTTTGATGGGATTGAAACATCCCTGCATCCAGACCTCGTCACATTCTATCTGCAGATGTTTCTCATGAATTCCAATGATTCCCAACTCATTGTCACTACCCATGCCCACTATTTGATGGAACAAGACTACATGCGCAATGACATGGTTTGGTTCTGTGAGAAACAGGAGAATGGGGCAAGCGAGTACTACAGTGCCCAAGACTTCAGTCTCCATAAAAACAACAACCTCGCAAACTTCTATCGTGCTGGAAAGCTCGGAGCAAAACCCATACTCGGGAATCCAAGGTTTTGACGAGATATGGGGTGAGAAAACGCAAGGAAAGATTCGAATGATGGCTCTTTTCAGCCCTACATCCTCGGATCCTTGAACTCCGGCACCAGTTGGTGAAGCATCTGCAGCATCTGCTGGGGAGTGCCTGAGGTGAAGGTGGGCAGGTAGTGGTTGAGGAAGGTGAGCTCAGAGAGCTCATGGTTGTTCACCTTCGCCTTGAAGACCAGCGTATCCTCGGTGGGAATGGTGGTATCCTTGTTTGCCAGAAGCTCCTCGTAAAGTTTCTCGCCCGGCCTGAGACCGGTCACGATCACCTGGCTCCTGCCATCCCCATAGTACTTCACCAGCTTCTGGGCAAAATCATAGATGCGCACCGGCTGACCCATATCCAGGACCATGACCTCACCGCCCTTGGCCATGGAAGCGGCCTTGAACACCAAGCCCACCGCCTCGGGAATGGCCATGAAGTAGCGGATGATATCCTTGTGGGTGACCGTGATGGGCACCCCCGCCTTGATCTGCTCCATGAACAGGGGAAGCATGCTTCCCCGGCTTCCCAGCACATTGCCAAAGCGCACGCAGACAATCTCTGTCTCCTTGGAGTTGAGCATCCCGCTCATCAGCTCCACCACCCGCTTGGTCGCCCCCATGACATTGGTGGGGTTCACCGCCTTGTCGGTGGAGATCACCACCACCTTGGCAACCCCGTGCTCCTTGGCACTCTTGAGCAGTCCATAACTGCCCCAGATATTCGTGGTGATGGCCTCCTCAGGATAGAGCTCCTGAAGCGGAACATGCTTGTAGGCCGCAGCGTGGAACAGAAGCTGGGGCCGGTACTGCTCCAGAATGCGGTCTATCTTCGAGCGGTTCTTGATATCGCACACCACCGGAACCACCAGGTCGCTCCACTCCTTCTGGTAGTTGTGCAACCTCAGGCTCAAGTCATGGAGCTCGGTCTCATCAACATCCAGGAGGATCAACTGGGAAGGACCATAGCTGAGCAGCTGTCGGCAGATCTCGCTGCCGATGCTCCCCCCTGCCCCGGTTACCAGCACCCGCTTGTTCATGACCATCTGCTTGATCGGCTCCTTGTCGATGCTGATCAAAGGCCGGCCC
>RZYT01000347.1 GCA_009930195.1 Spirochaetia bacterium
GATATAGTACCAGTGGACAGAGAACTACTAGGGAGAAAGGAGGATGTAGGTTGTGGCAAGAGATAAATCAAAAGTATGTCAAAAGTATGTCAGAAAAAGCATGCAAAAACGGGGTGAAAGTGGGGGGGATTATTGGGGGCATAATGGTACCAAACTGGACACATTGCGGGGTGGATTGTGACAAATATTCGGCAAAGGATGTTATAGATCTGGCAGCCAGGGGATGAATTATCCCGCTACAAAGCCATTATAAGTATACGATAAGTGGGTGAGCATAACCCTGAAACCTCTCTTTTTAAGGACTCCGAAAATGCCTATAAGTGTCCGATAATTTAGAATAGCGAATAATTGCGGATGGACCTGCAGCCTTTTTAAGGACTGTAAAAATTGTTTAGGAAACGTATCCATAAGCGTACGGTACTTGTTCTGGTGGCTAGTTACGATATGAATTGCAGAAAGAACAAGACTTTCATAGGTTTCTATCACTGATAAAAAGCTAGTTATTACAGTGAGAGGCTGTGAAACTAAAATAATGTCTGTTAGTATTAAGGGTATTTAGTAAAACAGTGGTGAGGGTGTCATGAGAAGCGTTTATAGAGGGCAAATCCTGGAATCAAAAAATAGGATTTTATCATTGGATCTGTTAAGAATAGTTGCCTGTTTTAGGTTATTCGCTGAATCGAGTGGGTAACCCTACATGATGGTGGCTTTAGGAAGTGCAAGCTCTCCACAGACAAAATAGATCATTGCCATGAAATTCTTCATGTTTTTGAACCCTCTTGCTCTGTGCTTGATCAGACTTATCATCGAGTTGAATCCCTCCAGAAGTGCGTTGGTCTTCCTGGAATCGAAGTAGTTGAGAATCTCCAAGGCATTGCGGGTGAGCGACTGACCCACCTTCTGCATCTCCGCTATGCGGCTGTTGGACAGCTCCATGCACAAGGCCTCGAAAGCTTCGACAGCACTCTCGTAATCAAGGCAATTCTCATAGAATCCCTGCAGTTTCAGGCGGTAGTTGTAGGCGGTGACGGTATCCAGGTGGTCTGTGCTCAGCAGCAGCTCCAACTGGCTCAGCTGCTTTTCTGTGAGGTTCTGCTTGTTCTTCAACCACAGATAGCGGGTTCCTTCCAGCGACCCGATCTTCTTTCTGTCCTTGGAACGCATCTCTCGGCGCCTGACCTGGTCCACTGAGTCACCCATCATCTTGACGACGTGGAACTTGTCCACCGTCGTCCTTGCCTGGGGGAATGCGTCTGTCATGGCATTTCGGTAGCCGTGGCACATGTCGCTGGTCACGTCCCCCACCTTGTCCGGCTCTCCCTGCTTGGCCTTGAAGATGTGCAGGAACTGCTTCACCGTATCCTTGCCTTTTCCTTCCACCGTATACAATACCCTAGCCTTGGAACCGTCCTTCTCAGGATGTGCCAGGAATACGGTGATGTAATGCTGGCCCTTGTGGCTGTACTCGTCCACCCCGATGGCATCGACCCCGCTGAAGTCCTGCTTCTCAAGGGCCTGCTGTACGTACAGGCTGATCAGCCTCCACAGCCTGGTGTCATGCTCGCCCACCTGCTTGGCGACCTGGCTGACCGGCATCTGCTGCAGCATCGTCAGCAGGACTGCCTCCATCAGCAGGGTGAAGCCGCTTCCCGACCTCGCCCAGGGAACCTCCACCAACCTGACCTTGTGCTGCTCGCACTCGATGCGCGGAACCCTGGCGTGGATGTAGCAACGGTACTGGAAGAAGTTCAGGTGCCGCCAGACCTTCCGCTTTGAATCATAGATGCGGCAGCTCTCACCGCATTCGGGGCAGGGAAACTTGCTCCCTTCCTGGTAATCAACAGTGATGTGTACTTCCATCTTGTCCGGATTCTTCTCTGAGGGGACCATCTCAACATTCGTTACCCTCCAGGGTTCAGTCAAGCCAAGGGCCATGGTGAAGATGTCTGTCTGGGAGAATCCGTTCATCGTGAATTACCTCTCTGTCCTATGATACCAAAACAGTACCACAGCACTCCCAGAGTTTTCCACTATCACTTTGCCTCTTTAGGATTCTACCCACTCAAAACAGCGAAAGGCC
>RZYT01000348.1 GCA_009930195.1 Spirochaetia bacterium
CTCAAAGCCGTTGCATCGAAGGATTAGGTTGACGATGTTCTTCCCGATGTCCTGCACATCACCCTTGACTGTCGCCATCACCGCAACCGGCCTCTTTTGACTACCTGATTCATTGTTATTCTGCTTTAAATACTCTGCAATACGCGGTTGGAGGATATCAACAGCAAGCTTCATCGTCCGTGCACTTCGTACCACCTGAGGGAGGAACAGCTTACCCAGACCAAAAAGCCGGCCTACCTCCTTCATCCCATCCATCAGCGTTCCTTCCACCAAGGTCAGAGGATCCTCCGCTTCAAGTTCCTTCAGGTCCTGCTCCAGATACGTGTGGTCTCCTGCAAGGACGGCGTCGAACAGACGCTCGCCTGCACTTCGTTCTTTACGGTCGGCCATTTTGCTCTGCGGACTCTCATCCTCCTGCATCGCCAGTGCAAGAGCAATCAGATTGGCGCGGTTCTGCGCCAGGTCCTCATCCTCTGCAAGCAGGGCTTTCTCGATGATGGTACGCGTCTTTTCGTCCAAGCGCTCTGCATCCAGAAGAGAAGCAGGGTTGATGATTGCCATATCCAGGTCTGCAAGAGAGAGCAACACGGCATGCATCGCTGTCCTGACCTTCTCATTGCCCCTGAAGGAAAAACTGAGATTGGAGACCCCGCCGCTTGTATGGCACAAGGGATAGCGCCGCTTCAGCTCTCGCGTGGCAAGGATGAAATCACGGGCATAGGTGTCATGCTCTTCAATACCGGTGGCGATGGAAAGCACATTAGCATCAAAGATGATGTCCTGCTCCCTGATACCAGCAGAAAGGAGCAAGGCATGGCTGCGCTCGGCAATGGCCATCTTTCGCTCATAGGTGGCAGCCTGCCCCTCTTCGTCAAAAAGCATGACCACCATGGCATGCCCGTAACGGGCAATGTGCTTGGCATGGCTGACGAAGCTTTCCTCACCTTCCTTCAGACTGATGGAGTTTACTATTCCCCTGCCCTGCACTTCACCCAGGGCTTCTTCGATTACCGACCAATCGGAGGAGTCGATCATCAAGGCCGCCTTGCTCACCGAGGGATCGCCGGCGATATGACGTAAAAACGAGCGCATGCTCTCTTTTGCATCAAGCATGGAGGCATCCATGCAGATATCCAAAACCCGGGCGCCCTGGGCTACCTGCAGACGGGCAACGGCAAGAGCCTCCTCCCACTTCTCCTCTTTGATCAGACGGGCAAATTTGCGTGAACCGGCGACGTTGGTACGCTCCCCGATTACCAGCAGGGTGTTCTCTTTGACGGTGATTGCATCGAGACCGCTGAGCTGCAAGGCATGAGGAGCTTGAGGCTTACTTCTGGGTACTGCCTGCAGGGAGGCTTTCTTCAGAGCGGCAATATGGGCCGGGGTGGTGCCACAGCAACCTCCAAGAATATTGAGCCTTCCTTCCTCCAAGAGTGGTGAAAGCTGGGTTTCCATCTGCTGCGGGGTAAGGGTGTAATGCCCCTCCTTATCAGGAAAGCCTGCATTGGGATGGGCGGAGACGTAAAACGGGCAGATTGCATCAAGCTCCTGCAGGAGGGGAAGCATCTCCTGTGGTCCGGTCGAGCAGTTCAGCCCCAGGCTGAAGAGGGGAAACGCTCCAAGACTTGTTACAAATGCATCAAGGGTCTGACCGCTGAGGGTTCTCCGGCTTTGGTCGCTGAAGGTGACGCTGACCATAATGGGAATGGTCCTTCCCTCCTCACCCATGGCATCGATGCATGCGAGGATGGCACTCTTGGCCGCGAGCGTATCGAAGACGGTTTCGATCAGAATCAGATCGACGCCTCCTTGGACGAGCACACGCGCCTGCTGGAGGTACATGGCATGGAAATCGGAGAAATCACTCTGCCGATAGGCGGGGTCCTCCATCTTGGGAGAGAAAGAGAGGGAACGATTGGTTGGTCCGATGACGCCTGCAACAAATACGTAGCCTGCATTGACCGCCTCAAAATCGGCAGCTGCTTCGCGTGCAATTTCACAAGCTGCCTGGTTGATGGTCTGAACCTGGTCCTGCAGACCATACTCCGCCAGATTAAAGGCATTGGCACAAAAGGT
>RZYT01000074.1 GCA_009930195.1 Spirochaetia bacterium
GTTTCACGATACAGGGAAGGCAATGCCTGTCCCGTTTCCCGCATGACTTCGATGGCATTGTCAAACGAGACCTTGTGCCTTCCATCCCCAAGCAAGGCGTAGGTGCAGTGGTCAAGGGAGCGCATGGTGGCAAGGGCATTGCGTTCGATGCAGGGAATCTGCACCAGACCTCGCATCGGATCGCATGTCAGGCCAAGATGGTGCTCAAGCCCCATTTCCGCCGCATATTCGATCTGATGGATCGTCCCCCCAAGCAAGTGGGTGGCAGCAGCTCCGGCCATGGCACACGCCACACCGATCTCCCCTTGGCACCCTACCTCAGCACCGCTGATGGAACCATTGGTCTTCACCACATTGCCGATGATGCCGGCTGTCAGAAGAGAACGAAGAATCTTGATCCTGGGGAACTTGTACTGCCTTGCGAGGTAGTACAGCACTCCGGGGAGCACCCCGCAGCTGCCGCACGTTGGTGCGGTGACGATTCTCCCGCCTCCTGCGTTCTCCTCGCTGACGGCCAATGCATAGCTGAGCGCCAGCGCAGTGTTGCCCAAAGGCCCATTGAAGTCACTCGCCTTGGAGTTGTACTGGCTTGCCTTGCGGGCAAGCTTCAAGCCCCCGGGAAGCACTCCCTCGGCGTTGAGCCCATTCTCAACCGCCTCGCTCATCACTGTCCAGACCTCATCCATATAGGAGAGGATCTGAGCATCCTCAAACTGCAGGGCAAATTCCCACAGCTGGAGACCTTCCTCAGTGCAATACTCAAGTATCTGACGCATCCTGGAGTACTCTTTCGGGTAGACTTCCAGAGTCTGTGATGCTTGCTCTCCCTCCAGGACAATCTTGCCTCCGCCTACGCTGTAGTAGGTCTGTTCAGCCTGGATTTCACCCTCTGCATCAAAGGACCTGATCGTCAGTGCATTGGGATGAAAGGGTTTTTCCACCTCGGGATACCAGACTATCTCAACATCCTTTTGCTTGGAAGAGAAGACCTCCCGCAAGGCCTTGTCGGTAAGGTGACCCTTCCCGGTGGCCGCAAGGCTTCCAAATAAATCCGCCTCATAGCGATCTGCCTGAGCGAAGGTAAAGAGAAAGTGGGTAGCCGCAGCACGCGGCCCCATGGTATGGCTGCTGGAAGGACCGTACCCGATCCTGTAGAGTTCTCGAAGGGATTCCATAGCTTTGACTGTATAGGTTTCCCAACAAAATGTGAAGCTGGCATTACCAGAAGGGGGCCTTCGCAAGACTGCTCATATACCGCCGCTGAACCAAATCCGAATAGAGGGTGAGGCAGAGTGAGCGTTCACGATTCCACCACCGCTGAATCCCCCCTTCCACCTGAAGTTCCACCGTCTCACCCCACTGGCTCCAAAACGCTTGTTGTACCCGTCGCTCAGGAACCCAATACCCTTCGGGCAGGTCACACAACGTGACATCCAGCATTGCAAGAGGCAAAACCGTGCCTTCAGACAGTTCCCCGTTGAGCAAGGACACCATGAGCGCATTGCCGTCAACCAAGGAGGCATCGCCGGCAAGGGAGGCAAGCAGCGAACCCTGCAGATTCTCAACCGCCTCATGGTTCTGCTCATAGGAGTTGAGCAACAAGTCGGCAAGACTTCCTTGTTCCTCAGCCAATGTGATGATGCTGTTTCCACCTGGATGACAAAACCCTCCGACAGGGTGCAAGGAGGAGAGCGGATAGGCGGCAATAACGGTCATCTTTCCCCTGGGTACTGATAGCTTCACCCGCTTTGTCCCCGGCAACAGGTGATAGCTCTCAAGATTTCCCTTGCCGTCGGTATACACCAAGGTATTCCACAATGGGCGGTGGCTCGCCTCATGCCAAGGGTGTTGTTCCTCAAGGACGACCTCGATGGTCCGCTCGGTAAGCATATGTGTCTCACACCCTGCAAGCAGGCAAAGCATGAGACAGGCAATGAAGACTCTCACACCCTAGAAGGGCGCTGGATTTCCCTCTTGCTTCACGTGTCTGTGGTAGTCAGCTCTCCACTGCTTGAGCAGTGACCGCACGTCTTCGCTTCGGTAGTCCTGATAGGTCCAAGGCAGACAGGAGAAAGCACCTGCTTGGTAGATCAGCGTTACTTCTGCATGAATACCGGAATGAAGCGGAATGCGATGAGCACGAGCCTTGGTGGTAGCAAGGATAAGGGATGAGAGGCCAAGCAGTCCGGGATCGAGGTTGCAGGTCCGTCTTCCTTCCCTCTCCCGGTTTGCTTCAAGGGCATTGGTCCATTTCTTGATATCGGCAAGGGAGGAAGGGTCTACCAAGCGTTCAAAACAGAGATAGAGACGCCAAGGCTTGGTCCCCATCTCCTTGTCGTAGTAGTCGGTGAATTCGAACCTTTGCGGTTCACTCATCGCCTTGATCGGCCCAAACCTGCCGACCAACTCCCCATTCAGGGAGGAAAGAAGAGTCAGATCGGTGATGAGCAAGCCCATCACCAGCAGGCTTGGGGTAAACGAGCGCTCAGTGCCCATCCTAGTGGTTGGCGGTAAAGGTCCCCAAGACCCTGATCGAATGGCAAAGCCCCTTCAACTCATCCAAGGCCGTCTCGAATGCACCGGCATCCCCCAGTTCGGTCTCCACAAAGAACGAATACTCCCACGGCTTTCCCGGTATGGGTCGGCTCTCAAGCTTCTTCATGTTCAGCCCGTGCTTGGTGAGAACAAGAAGTGCCTCGAAGAGGGAACCGGGCCTGTCGGGTACGGTGAAGTTCAGCGAAGCCCGGTTTACCGCGACGCTGGAGCGGTAGATGGCCGACCGTTCTTCTCGGCAGATGATGTAGAAGCGGGTATAGTTTCGGCTGTTGCTCTCAATGCCTTCCTGGAGGATCTCCATGCCATGCACCTTCGCAGCGGGAGTACCGGCGATCGCAGCCTTGGTCGGATCGCCGACCTGCTTGATGTGGCCTACCGCTCCTGCGGTGTCAAAGAAGGGAATTGCCTGGGCATGGGACATCTCGTTCTGCAGGAATTGGGTGCATTGTGCCAAGCCCTGTGGATGCGAGTAGATCTCGCGAATATCTTCCTTCTTGGCTCCGGGAAGCGCAATGAGGTTGTGAATGATCCTGATCTGCTGCTCCCCCACCACCTGGATGGAAGGATGCCGGTCGAGCAAATCAAGATTCTCATAGAGCGTACCCCCAAGGGTGTTCTCAACAGGGATCATGCCGTAGGCAACCTTGCCTTGCATCACGGCATCAAAGACGGAAGCGAAGGAGGGACAGGGAAGAACCTGGGTCGATTCATCAAATGCCCTGCGGATGGCAAGCTCACTATAGGCACCCCGTTCCCCCTGGAAGGCAACGATGAGATCGGATGATGCGGAAACGGCAACCTTGGCATCAGGAAGGGAGGAAGCCTGCAGACGGGGAATCCGTTCAAGCGACTTTCCCACCACAGCACTGAGGGCCTGCAGGTCACGCATGAGCTTCTCAAACTGGGATGGATAGAGGGACTGGGGACCATCACTGAAGGCCTTCTCCGGGTTGTTGTGGACTTCCACAATGAGGCCCGAAGCTCCGCTTGCGATCAGGGCAAGACTCATGGGACTGACCATATCACGCATACCGGTGGCATGGCTGGGATCGCCGATGACCGGAAGATGGGTCATCTTCTGCACCACCGGGATGGCAGAGACGTCAAGGGTGTTGCGGGTCGCACGCTCATAGGTGCGGATGCCTCGTTCACACAGCACAATCTGGTCGGTCCCGCTGGCCATCAGGTATTCGGCTGCCATCAGCCACTCCTCGATGGTCGCACACAAACCGCGTTTGAGCAGGACCGGCATACCGGTCTTTCCCACCGCTTTCAGCAGCTCGAAGTTCTGCATGTTCCTTGCCCCAATCTGGAACATGTCGATGTATTTGGTCATCATCGGGGCGTCAGAAGGGTTCACAATCTCGGTGGTTACCGGCATGCCATATGCCTCTCCGGCCTCCTTGAGATACTTCAGGCCTTCCTCTCCCAAGCCTTGGAACGCATAGGGACTGGTCCGGGGCTTGAATGCACCCCCTCGCAGGATTACCGCTCCTGCCTCACGCACTGATGCAGCAATGGTCATGATCTGCTCACGTGACTCGACGGCACAAGGACCAGCCATGATGGCAATCCTGTTTCCCCCGATTTTCACGTTGCCCACCGTAACGATGGTATCCTCTTTCTTCAGCTCTCGGGACGCAAGCTTGTAGGGCTTGCTGATGGGAACCACACTGGCTACCCCCTCAAGCATCTGTACCTCGCGAATATCGATGGTACTCTGTCCAACCGCCCCGAAAATGGTCTCTTCCTGACCAATGATCTCCTTGACGGTATACCCCTTCTCAACCAAGAAGGAACGGATAGCCTCTTTGTGCTTTTCGCTGATCTGCTGTTTCAGTACGATTATCATGAAAATACGCTAGAGTGTAACAAAAAAAAGGTCAAGGGAGCGTTGCATCTTTCCATCCGGTGTGGTACCAAAAGGCATGAAGGCTGAGTACTGGGATACACTCTTTGCGAATTTCCGGCATGCCATCGAGCAGGAAGGAGGGGTCCTTCCCTCCGTCTCGATCATCGCTGAACAGGAAAATGACCCCTATCGGGTGCTGATAGCCACCATCATCTCCCTGAGGACAAAGGATGAGGTCACCCTTGCAGCAAGCAAGCGTCTCTTCGCGCTTGCAAAGGATCCCCAGTCGATGCTCGCCCTATCAGTCACCCAGGTGGAAGAGGCAATCTATCCTGCAGGCTTTTACAAAACAAAAGCAAAGACCATCCAGGCAATCTCCCTTCAGCTGCTTGAGCGTTTTGGCGGGAAAGTCCCCGCTGCACAGGAAGAGCTGCTCTCACTGCCGGGAGTAGGGATCAAGACAGCGAACCTCACCCTCAACCTTGGCTTCCAGATCGAGGCCATCTGTGTGGACTGCCATGTCCACCAGATAGCAAACCGTCTGGGCTGGGTGGCAACAAAAACGCCTGAGCAAACCGAAGAGGCGTTGGCCTCTGTCATGCCCAGGCGATTCTGGATACCCCTGAATGAGCTTTTGGTCCGCTACGGCCAGCTCATCTGCACCCCGGTCAGTCCCTTCTGCAGCAAGTGCCCGGAAGAGAAAGCCTGTCCTAAGATTGGGGTGACCCGCTCGCGCTAGAAAACCTCGCGCACAATCCTGGATACCGATTCAGCCTTCCCCAAAGTGTAGAAATGCACCCCGGGTACCCCATGCTCGAGCAAATCCTTTGCCTGCTTGGTACACCAGTACACCCCGATCTCCCTGATTTCGGAGAGTTTCTGCGCCTTGTTCAACAATTGAACAAGCTCGGAGGGGAAGTCGACATGGAAGGTCTGGGGAATGGTTGCAAGATCACGCTTGCTGCCGATCGGCTTGAGCCCGGGAATGATCGGAACGGTGATGCCTGCCTTGCGGCAATCATCGACAAAGCGGTAGAAAACCGCATTGTCGAAGAACATCTGCGTCACGATGTACTGGGCACCGCACTCCACCTTGTACTTGAGCATCTGGATGTCCTGCTGGAGATTTGGAGCTTCCGCATGCTTCTCCGGATATCCAGCTACACCGGTACAGAAATGGGTCTTTCTCCCATCCTGCAGGGTACTGTCCAGATACTTTCCCTCATTCAGGTTTGCAATCTGCTTCACTAGGTCGGATGAGTTGGCATACCCACCCTTCACCGGGACGAATCGCTTCTCCCCGTTGGGGGGATCGCCTCTCAGGGCGAGGATGTTCTCAATGCCGAGAAAGTTGAGCTCAACCAGCGCATCCTCAAGCTGGTCGGCATCCATGCCGCCGCAGATGAGATGGGCGACCACCGGGATGTTGAAGGTGTACTGGATCAGGGCCGAGAGGGCAATGGTTCCAGGGCGCTTGCGCACCGTACGTCGCTCCAAGAGCCCGTCTTCGCGCTCGAGATAGACCACCTCCTGCTGGTGGTTGGTCACATTGATGTAAGCCGGCTCGAACTGGGCAAGCTCCCGTACGCTGCCGAGCAGGGACTGGGCGTCACTGCCTTTCAGCGGAGGAACCAATTCAAACGTGAACAGCGGTTTTTTTGCCTCGTTGAGGATGTCGATTACTTGCATGGCCTCAGTATCCCATACCACTGAGCAATGTGGCAAGCGCCTCACGCGAAAGGCCCTTCCTTTCAGCATAGAGGTCCAGCTGCTCCTCACTCACACCCTTGAGGGCAAAATAGCGAAGATCATCACCACCGATGAGCATCCCGCAGACCGAAGAGGGAGGATCCATGGCATAACTTTCGGTCAGGCGCACCCCGATTCTCTCAGTGGCGCCAAGGGCAGCAAACAACACACCCTTCTCGCTGTGGTCGTTCCAGCTTGGGTAGCCCGGAGCAGGACGGAGATACATCGCATGATCGTGCGCCCATGTGGACCGTATCAAACGCTCGGCTTCTTCTGCAAGCGCTTCGGCAAGCCGGTCTGCAAGCAACTTCAGGCTGAGGACTTCCATGCCATCCCGCTCCACGTCACGTGTTTCCAGGAATGCAGGGAGCGTCAGGGCGGATGTGGTGACAAACAGACCGACCGTATCCTCCTTGGCAATGCAATCGGCAAGGCAGAGCCCGTTCTCCTCATTGCGCAGGAAGTGGAAGCGATGATCACCCACTGTCACCGCCATGCGATCGCTTGAAGCGGGGAAGAGCCCGTAGACCACCTTGCACCCCTCTTCAAACATCGTCCTGACTTCGTCTCCGGCAAGCAGAATTTTTGCTTCACCGACAAGACGTCTCCCCTCATCGCTGTCAAAGGGGACCTTCCACGCAGCGCAGTACATCTTCCAGTTGATGTGCCCGATCAGGGAAGGGAGGGAAAATGAGGAGGCCGTATACACGCCGTAGGAGCCGGCTTTGGACCCTCGTTCCTTCTGCTTGCCCAGAGAAAGTGCATGCAGGTACGAACCTGATGTTTTCGCATCCCCTTTCTTTTCCGAGTGCTGCAGGCGCAGGCTTTCATAGAGAGCGCGCTGCCCTGCAAGGTAGGAAGCACGTTGCTTGCCCATGACCTCATTGGCGGCAAGCACCATGGAAGAGGCGTCCTTGGTCTGGATGACTGCTTCCGAGTAGAGCGGGCTGAGTTTCACCGCAGTATGGAGTGCGCTGGTGGTTGCTCCCCCAACAAAGATGGGGATGGTTGACTGATGCTCCTCAAAGAGCCTGATGACCGTCTCCATCTCCTTCAGCGAGGGGGTGATCAGGCCGCTGAGACCAACCAGATCTGCTTTGTGTGCACGCGCAGCCTCCAGAATTGCCTCTGGCTGCACCATGACACCAAGGTCGATGACCTCGTAGTTGTTGCATCGGAGCAAGAGATTGACGATGTTCTTCCCAATGTCGTGCACATCGCCCTTGACGGTTGCCATCACTGCAACCTTTTTCGCCTGACTCTCCGAGGCGGTCTGCTGTGCCAACCATGCAGTGATGCGGGGCTGAAGGAGATCGACGGCCATCTTCATCGTTCGGGCGCTTCGGACCACCTGGGGAAGGAAGAGCTTGCCCTCACCGAACAGTCGGCCTACCTCCTTCATCCCATCCATCAGAGGACCTTCAACCAAGAGAAGGGGATCTTCCTCTTTCAAAAGCTCAAGATCCTCCTGCAGGAAGGTATGTTCCCCACCCAAGACGGCATCATAGAGGTTCTTCTTCGGGTCATCGGTGCTCCGTACCACTTTCTTTGCAGATTTCTCTTCCTTCTGCATTCCCATTGCCAGGGCAATGAGGTTTGCCCTGACCTGGTTGAGGTCATCCGTGTCGGCGAGCAAGGCATGTTCAATAGTTGAACGCACCTGGGGATCCAAGCCATTCAATTCAAGCAGGGAGGACGGATTGATGATGGCCATATCCAGGGACGCCAGATTGAGAAATGCAGCATGCATGGCAGTGCGTAGCTCATCGTTGCCACGGAAGGAGAAGGAGAGGTTGCTCACCCCCCCGCTGGTACTGCAGCGCGGATACAGCCTTTTCAGCTCGCGGGTGGCAAGGATGAAGTCGCGCGCATAGGTATCGTGCTCCTCAATGCCTGTGGCTATGGCAAGCACATTTGCATCAAAGATGATGTCCTCTTCCCTTATGCCCTCTCCCACCAGAAGCTCATGACTCCGCTTTGCGATGGCAATCTTGCGCTCATAGGTGGCCGCCTGACCTTCCTCATCAAAGAGCATCACCACCATGGCATGCCCATGGCTTGCTATCTGCCTGGCATGCGAGAGGAAGGGCGCTTCACCCTCCTTCAGGCTGATGGAATTGACGATTCCCCTGCCCTGGACCTCACCCATGGCACTCTCGATGACCGACCAGTCGGAGGAGTCGAGCATGATGGCTGCCTTGCTTACCGAAGGATCGCTGGCAATGTAGCGCAGGAAGGTACGCATGCTTCTTTGTGCATCAAGCATCGAGGCATCCATGCAGACATCCAGCACCTGGGCACCTTCGTTCACCTGTTCCCGTGCGATGGCCAGGGCCTCCTCCCACTTCTCTTCCTTGATCAGGCGGGCGAATTTTCTCGAGCCGGCAACATTGGTACGCTCCCCGACCACCAGCAACTTTCCTGCCGTCCTCTGCACCGTTTCCAAGCCGCAAAGCTGCAGGACCGGTTCCATGGCAGGAAGAGGTCTGCCACTGCCCTGCATACAGGCTTGCTTGAGCGCCTTGATGTGTTCGGCGGTGGTGCCGCAGCAACCGCCTACGATATTCAGCCTTCCCGCTTTCAGAAGTCCAAGCAACTGATCGGCCATCTGCGAGGGAGAGAGGACGTACCGGCCCTCCTTGTCGGGAAAGCCTGCATTGGGATGAGCGCTCACGTAAAACGGACAGATATTCGAAAGTTCCTCGATCAGGGGAAGCATCTCCTGCGGTCCGGTGGAACAGTTCAGCCCAAGGCTGAACAGGGGATAGGCACTGAGACTGGTCACAAAGGCGGAGAGGGTCTGTCCGCTGAGCGTTCTTCCGCTCTGGTCGCTGAAGGTCACGCTGACCATGAGGGGGACCTTGCGGTTCTGCGCTTCCATCTCCTCAACACAAGCCTGGATGGCACTCTTGGCCACCAGGGTGTCAAAGACGGTCTCGATGAGCAAAAGATCCACGCCCCCCTCAAGCAGGGCTTTCACCTGTTGGCGGTACATTGCCAGAAAGGCAGGATAGTCACTCTGGCGATAGGCAGGATCCTCAACCTTGGGGGAGAAGGCAAGGGATCGGTTCGTCGGGCCGATGCTCCCGGCAACAAAGGCGTAGCCATCAGTACTGGATTCATGGTCTGCTGCGGCCTCGCGGGCAATTTCGCAGGCAGCTTGGATGATTGTCTCCACCTCATCGGAGAGACCGTACTCGGCAAGGTTGAAGGCATTGGCGCAAAAGGTGTTGGTCTCAATGATATCGGCACCGCTGTTCAGGTATTCACGATGGATCTGGTAGATCACATCACCGCGGGTGAGATTGAGCACCTCATTGCATCCAAGAGCTGCTTCGTCTTCAAAGGTGTAATCGTCAGCCGCAAGCTCCTGGCTTTGGATCATGGTTCCCATTGCCCCGTCGAGCAGGACAATGCGCTGGGCGAGCAGCTGCTCAAGGTACTGTGTTCTGTTCATCGTGGGTGCAAACCTCCAGCCGGCCACCGATGGCCAATGTATCTTCAAAGACAACCAGGACGGAAAGGATCCCCTCCTGGGATGAGAGCTCTGTACAGACGCGCGCAGCATCACTTTTTGTCTGTACCTGATTGCAACCTGCGGTAGCCCAGGCGTCGGCAAACGCTGCATCCGTTGCCGCCACCAGCACGGCATCGGCTCTGCCGAAGCTGTGCGAATGGCCGATCCTCGCTGAGGAAGTACATACTCCCAGGGGACACTCAGAGGGGGGTACCACTACCGAAAGCTTTCCTGAAAACGCACT
>RZYT01000349.1 GCA_009930195.1 Spirochaetia bacterium
GTTCCCACGCTCGTAAAATCAGCAAAGACATTCAGCCTATCCTATCGAGCCACATCGAGACGATTGTGCTTTTGGCTAGGGACGTGAATTTTTAATTAATTCTACTAATAATTCTTCAATATTTTCATAATTATTGCAAATATATGGGGTTAACATATATCTTTCCTCTCAAGTTTATAGTATAATCTACTAAGAAATAAAGAGGAGAGAAACATATGGCCAGACCTGCAAGGACAGACGGAAAGATCAGCGTTACCCTACACCTGGACAAGGGGCACAGGTATGCCTCAACGCAGCCTTTCACCATAGATCCGGTCACCGGCAGGAAGAAATACTCCAAGGTGCTATGGGGCCATGTGACTGAAGACCTCCGGTTCCTTCCCAACTTCAAGCTAGAGAATTCACCCAAGGTGTGGGACACACTCGACTTCCCCCCTGAGTGGGACATCTCCAAGATGGACGAGCTCAGGGCACTGTATAAGAAAGGACAGAAAAAGTTGGGGAGGCCCGCCTATGATGGGGAGGACCTCAACCGTTCGTATGGTGACATCTGGTTTCTTGAACAGGTTGCCGAAAAGGTTGGGGTGCGCAAGGACCTCGAGTCCGTCTTTGGTGGGGACAAGGCAAAGGTAGATGATGTCCTCACCCTGGCCTTTTTCCCCTACATCACCGAATTCAACTACAACAGGGTGGAGAGGTGGCAACGCATAGCCAAGGCTCCCTCCAGGAGGAATCTTTCCGCCACTGCAGTCACCTTGTTCACCCAGAGCCTCACAGAGCAGAACAGGATGGATCTGATCACAAGAAGGGTTGCCAGAATAGGCAAAGATGATGTGGTGGCAGTCGACTCAACCTCCAAGAGCAGCTACGGTGACCACCTTGCCTTCATCAGGTGGGGCAAGAACAAGGAAGGGGTGGAGCTTCCCCAGACCAATGAGATTGTGGTCTACAGCCTCAGGACCCATATGGCAATCTACTACAGGTCATTCCCCGGCAACATGACCGACTCGCGCACCCTGGCCATGATATACAAGGACCTTGAGGATGCTGGATTCAAGGGCATCCCAATGATAACGGACAGGGGCTATGAGAAGATCGAGACGCTGGAAACGGAGATTCTCAAGGGAAGGCCCCTCATCATGTGCACCAAGACATCCCAGAGGATAGTCACTGATGTGATCGATTTGCTGGGAGTGATGGAGACGGGCCTCAGGCCCGACTGCATGGAGCTCGACATTGAGGAGCAGATATACTGCTACCAGTGTGACGTCAAATATGACATGGTTACCAAGAATGGCACCATCAAGCCTACCAAAGGCCTCAGGCTGAACCTGTACCTGGATTCCGTACGGAGAAGCCGGGAATGCATGAAGGTTGAATCCGATGTCAAGCAGCAGGGTTTGGATCTCAAGCAGGCACTTGCCGACTCCACCATTGTCAGGGATGTGGATGCCTTCAACAGAGAGTTCTCCTACTACAAGGTCACCATTGACAAAGATACCAATAGGCTGACCGGATATTCTGTAAACAGTGTCAAGGTAAGCAAGACTATTAGGCTTTCCGGCTACATCGCAATCACCACACTAAAGGTTGCCGGTGATGCCATGGAAATATGGAGATTGTACAAGCTTCGCGATGAGCAGGAGAAATATTTCTGTCAGATGAAGACCCAGATGGTGAGTGGCAGGAACCGGACCTGGTCGGAAGAAGGCTATGAGGGCCGGCAGCTCATCGCCTTTGTAGGGCTGATTCTGAGCTCCTACATAAAGTACATCTGGAAAAGCACAGGCTTGTGCAAAAAAGTCTCCACAACCCTCGAAATCCTAGATGAGATGCGTTCGATCCGGTGCATTGAGCACACCAACAAGGCAAAGTTCATCACCCCATTCGTGGGGAACCAGCTTACCATATGTGAGGCGTTTGGATTTGAAGTCCCGAAGGGTTGCAGCCCTGACTACAAGTCTAAGAGACATGTGGAAAAGAAGAAAAGAGGCAGGCCGAAAAAGGCACTGCCTGAGGCTCCAAAGAGTTCCTAGTAGAAAAAATTAAAAATTCACGT
>RZYT01000075.1 GCA_009930195.1 Spirochaetia bacterium
TGGTGCGAATGCGCAATGCATTTCAGGAGTTGGATGCCCAAGGCAACCTTCGCCATGGCAGTGGCATCCATGACTACGGGGACTGGGCTGTATGGTTGTAGCAGTTGGAACTAGATGACCAATTGAAAGCTTGCTCACATTTCAAGCAAAGGAGATACCTGCCATCTTGCTGTTACGCTTTACCCGGCGCTTGCGCTTCCATCGGCTGATGAATTGCCGGATAAGGGGAGGATCCCACGCATGTCTCGGTGTGATACTCGTATGGGGAGGCAGAAACAGCTTGCCGTACTGGGAGCAGGTACCCAAAAACCGATGATACTCATGCATGTCTTTACGAGTCCAGAATATCTCTGATCCTGCCAGCAAGCGGGGGAACAGATGCAGGTCGCGTTCCTCCCGGGTGGAAATATATTCTGTCCAAAGCATGAGTTCTGCACCCATCACCCGTGCCTGATTCCCTGGTTGCAGCATCTCTCCCAGCTTATATACCCGATGCAATGAGAGCAATGTATGATCCATATCCAGATAGGAGTGAAAATAGTCACTCAAAATCGCTTGGTGTTCTGACTGTGAGCCATCCAGCAAGGGATTCCATATCTGGGTGATGATGGACTGGTCATAGGTATCGTCAACATAATCATTGTACAGGAGCACTTGCTTTCCCAACGAGTTCGCATAGTGTGTCATCTCCCGATAAAACCACCTGAGCAATGATTTCTCATCGGACAAGGCCAATGCTTGCTTCCTTTTCTGGCAATCCGGACACGTGGCCCAGCGTTCCAAGGGAATCTCGTCACCGCCCAGATGGATGTAGGGACTTGGAAAGAGGGAAGCAATCTCTTTCATCACCATTTTCACGAAATCCAGTGTTTCCTCTTTTCCTACACAGAGTATGTCTGGGAATATCCCTTCCCCTTTGGGTATGCTGAAAGGCCCTCCGGTGCAACTAACCATAGGATAGGCATGCAGGGCGGCAGTAACATGCCCTGGCATATCAATTTCCGGAATGATCATGATCTGTCGGACCGATGCATACTCCACCAGTTCCTTGAGCTCTTGCTTGGTATACCGACCTGATTTCTCATCACCAAGCTCAGGATACGCATCAAGTGCAACTCTCCACCCTTGGTCATCACTCAGATGGAGATGAAGCACATTCAGTTTGAATGATGCCATGATATCAATGATCCGGCGGATTTCCCCAACAGGACAGAATGATCGGGCAACATCCAGCATGAAAGCCCTCCAACGAAGAGATGGGGAATCGTCTATCCGGCAACAAGGAATGGATTGGGGATAGGCAAGCTGAAGCTGGCGCAGGGTTTGCAGTGCATAGAATAGTCCTTGATGGCCATACGCACCAATACTTACGTTTTGAGGAAGCACTTCCAAGATATACGCCTCCTCCTTGCCATGCAGGCTCGGCTCCACTCGTATGCTGAGATTCGCTGCTTCTTTTGAAGACGCAAGACAGGCATCCCTGTCCAAAAGCTCTTTTGCATACTGCATTGCACTGTCGGCAAACGACTGGTCACATGAGCGTTCCAGAGAAAGAGAGAATCGCCTGGAGTTGCGAAACAATCCATCAAGCATCACTACATCAGAGGGATAGGGAATGAGAGGAAGTGGGTGTGGCATACGAATACTATTATTCCTTTAGTGCCCCGGCAGCAAAGCCTTGGGCGATTTTGTCTTTGAAAACCAAATAGAAGATGATCATCGGTACCGTACCGATCACCAGAGCTGCAAACTGCAAGCCATAGTCCCGTGACATCCCCCCTGCAAAACTGTTGATGCCAACAGGGAGGGACCGTACCGTAAGGTCACTGGTCAAGGTCAGGACAAGAATGAATTCGTTCCAGTTGCCGAGGAAGGTATAGATGAACATGGTCGAGATGATCGGGGTGGCAACCGGAATGAGAATCCTGAAAAACACCTGGAAGAAGGTTGCCCCATCGATGATGGCGGACTCCTGCATTGCATCAGGAATCCCCTTGATGTAGGTGGTGGCAAGAAACACCTGGAAAGGAAGCCCGAAGGCAATATAGGGAAGGATGACTCCCAAGCGGGTGTTGGATATCCCCAATTTCGTTTCCATGATGAACAAAGGCACAATTACCGAGTGAACCGTAATGAGCAATCCAAGCGTATAGATGAGGGAAATGACCCGACTGCTCTTATACGGAAACTTGGAAAGGGCATACCCACTGCTCAAGGCGAAGAATACGGTCAGCAGCGTAGCGACAAAGGAGTAGATGGTGCTGTTGATGAAGTAGATTCCCAAGTGTCCTTGGGTCCAGGACAAAACAAAATTGTCCACATACCAAGACAAGGGGAGTGCAAGCGGATAGCGCACGATCAGGGCATGGGGTTTGAAAGCACTCAGTATCATCCATGCCAGAGGGATGATCGTAAGCAGGGTGAATGCAATCATGAGCACAGAAGAGAGTACACTCGCCAAGGTCAATCGTTTTCTCATTTCTCCCTCCCCTACTCGAACCTGCGCTCAAACTTCCTGCTGATGTATTGCAGCAGGAGAATCAAGCCGACGGCCAGCAGTACGATGATCATGGATGCAGCACTCCCAAAGCCGTACTTATAGTATTTGAAGGTGTTGATATACATATAGATGGCAATGACTTCGGTAAAGTGGGCAGGGCCGCCTCCCGTCATTGCATAGATCAGATCGAAGGCTTTCAGGCTTCCTGAGATTGCAAAGATTGCTGTGGTTGCAATGGTACCCACCATGCTTGGGAGAATGATGCGCATCATCATCTGCGACTCATTGGCTCCATCAATCTGGGCTGCTTCCAGAAGCGATGGTGTCATTTTCTGGAGATTTGCATAGAAGATGATCATATAGGTTCCGGTATGCATCCAGAGCAGGACGAAGAGAATCGGAAGAATTGCCAGTTGCTTGTCTTCGAATATGCGTATCACATACTGGCTCTCCCCAGTCAAGCGCCGTATCAGGGCCACCACCATTCCCGATGAGGAGAAGATTTGGTTCCACAAGAGAGCAACCACTACCGGAGAGATGGTGATGGGCAGGAAAATCATGGTCTGGTAAAAATCCCCGTTGCGAACCATCTTTCGGTGCAAGAGATACGCCAAGAGAAAGCCCAAGGGAATCTGGCCGAATACGGAGATGGCAACAATCAGGAGATTGTTCCTCAATGAGTGGAGAAACACCTCATCACTGATAATCTTGGCATAATTCCCCAATCCAATGAATTCTGGAGTACCATACCCCCCGAACGAGGTAAAGCTCAAGGTCAGGCTGTATGCCACCGGGAATATGATGATGGAGGCAAACAACAGCAGCCCAGGGGCAAGAAATGCATAGTAGCTCATTCGTTTTTGCTGTGAGAATGTCATGGTACTCCTCTTTCTGCAAGCCAGGCAGCTTCCCCACCAAGGGGAAGTGCCTGATATCATCATGTCCTATCGGCCAACGGCCGCTACCATGGCCTCCAGTTCCTGAGCGACTTGCTTCGGAGTCTTGGTACCAAACATCATGTTCTGGAGATTGATGTTGAACGTGCCGATCGGTTCAGCGGCTAGCACTGAATCCATCACATATCCCATCGGCACCTTGCCCGCATACGCCACCAATTTCTGGATCATGGGATCAGCATCCTTGGGCTCTGCAAGGTTGTAGGCCGGAAGTCTTCCGAATCTCTGTCTGATCGCTGAGCCTTCGGGGCCGGAATAGAACCAAATCCACTTCCAAGCTGCGTCCGATTCAGCCTTTGAAAGCTTTGCATTCATCCCGAACCCTTGTCCTGCCGTTGCCGAGGTGGAAAGACTCTGGCCCTTCTGGTTGGGAATATCAGGAAATGATTCCAAGCTCATGTAGGCTTTTTGCTCTGCAGTCAACTCGCCGACCATATTGTTCACGGTCCAGCCGCCATCGATGAAGTAGACAGCTTTCTCCTGGACAAAATCGTCAAGACCCTGCCCATATGCCAGTTGGTTGGTTCCAGGGGAAAGCATCTGTTTGTCCGTGAGATCCTTGATGATCTGCAGGGCATACACAAACTCGGGATCATCAAAGCGCGCTTCTCCTGCAATGGCCTTGTCGAACCACGGAAGGCCACAGGCTCGTTCCACCAGCATCCCCGCAACACATGATTGCATCGGCCATGCATCCTTGTTGGCGATGGAAATCGGGATCAAGCCAGCTGCCCTGATGACAGGTCCCTGCGCCAGCAACTCCTCATAGGTCTTGGGCAAAGCAAGTCCAAGCTCTTTGAGCAATCGGTTGTTGGTGAACATGATGGAGGTGATGCTGATATCTTCAGGAAGTTCCCAGATCTCTCCGTTCTCTCCCTGGCCTTGCATTGCCATATCGGCAAACTCATCCTCATGCCCGCTCAGATAGGGACGCAAGTCCTGCACCAACCCTGCATTGGTTACCTGGCTTGTCCGTTCCCCAGGATACAGCAGGACGATATCAGGAAGTTGCCCACTCATTGCCATGGTCTGCAGCTTGTCGTGGAAGGCCTCCCCATATCCATACTCAAAGGTAAGTCTGATATTCGGATTTGCCTTCTCAAAGACGTCAACCAGATACTGGAAATTGGGCGCTGTGGTTTTATCTGTCTGATCAAGGAAGTGATAGACAGACAACGTGATGATGCCATCACCCGCCGAATCCTTTGCTTGTTCCTTGGTGCCTGCAGCAAACAGCAGGGCAGGAACGAGAAGCAACGAAATGAGAATCGTGCTGAGCAACCGTTTCATGTTCATAGTAGTCCTCCATTTTTATACCATCCTTCACAAGAAGGAATCATCGGCTTATGCCAAGAGATGAAAAAGCGGAAGTTCCTTTTGGGTTGCGTACTCTGAAAGTGGTTCCAGATTCATCAACACCTTGTCGAGAACCAGCGCTGCTGCCCCGAAGGAGACAGCCTGATATCCAAGTGAGGAAAACTGAATCTGGATCCCTTCATCGCTGTGGTCCAGAGAGTTTGCCTTCAGTGCAGAACGAAGCATTTCCGGCATGACCGTCTCGATGGTTTCCACATTTCCTCCTATGAAGACATGCGCAATATCCAGGGTATTGATGAGAAATGCCAGGTTCTCGCATACTTCGCCCAAATACGCATGCAAAGCACCCGTATCGTCGGTCACAGAAATGGTCCTATCCACTTCCACTTGTTCTGATGACAAGGGATTGCGGTTCAGTACACTTTTGAACTCGCCTGCCTGATTATGACTGCCTCGGTGGATTTTCCCATCAAAACCGAAGCCAAGCCCGACGGTTGGCCTGGCCAATCCTGTTTGGGCATCGTAGGCTTTCCAGAATTCAATCAAAACAAAAAGGAAGTTCCTGAGTTTTCGCTTCCTTTGGAAGATGACCTCCCCCCATGCCCCGCAGTTGGCATCGTTTTCCAGGAATACCGGAAATGGAAACGCTGATGCTACTTCGGTAGAGAAATCAAAGGGTTTGGTGAAATCCAGGGAAACGGAACGAATGATCTGTTGCCTCTCTGCATCAACAATGCCTGAGAAACCAAGGCCAACACCCAAAAGATGACGTCCCATGCTTTGCAGCCGCTGGGCCAGCTCAGCTATGAAGGCCTTGGCATCCGGACCGAAATTCTTGGCATTGAAACCTTTCGGCTGAGTCTCTGAGAACAGAACCTTTCCTTCCAAGTCAACGGAGAGAGCAGTAGAGGAATCCGAACGGATCTCAATACCGATTACATGGAAATACTCCTTGTTCAACGTAATCCCTATGGCTCTTCTCCCCCCTTTGGGACCTGGATCAATGATTTCGTTTTCCCTTACTATGCCCCGTTGCATGAGGTCCGCAACGATATTGGAAACAGACGAACGATTCAGTCCCAGCCGAGCAGCCAAGTCAGCACGGCTCAACTCATCTTCTATCCACAAACGGTGTATGATTCTTGAGGAATTGATGAGCCTTGTTCTCCGAGGACTGTCCATTGACATCTCCTATCTGTCGGTTAGTTTGTTTTTGTACCAACTCAACTTCAGTATAGTATCAGGAAAAGTGAAGTCAAGAGGAATAACAATTCCATATATTATTTATATTTATATACCACTTGAACTAACGTTGTGCCCTCTTTCGGTACATAGGCATCCCTCGCATTAGTCTTATTTTCCTCTATACTTTTCATACTATCTTGAGTAGGCTCATGCAAATTCCCGTATCGCAGGCGATGCCATGACCAAAGGGACTGTGCCGTGTGGGGCAACCCGAATTCACGGATTTCTCATATACCTCTTTCCTTTCTTGTATTTTTCCTTTCCAGACATAGACTTTCCGGATTTCCCCAAAGGAATGCGCTGGAGAAACCAGCAAACCGCCCAGTACCCAACCCCAGAACCGAAGCCAAAATCATTTCCCTATCCTGTAATGGTTTCTTGTCATACAGAAACTGAATGAGAAGCTATACATCCACTCATCAACACTTTTATCTTTCCTGTTTTGGAATTGACTTTGAAGATAGCACCACCTACCATAAGGACGAGGCACAACCTGCAAGTGGATCCAAACAAGTGCAGCAGCAAAGCAGGGAAACCTCATAATCCTAGAGGAGGACTCCGTATGAAGAAAGTTGTTCTTGTGCTCATGGTCCTGGTGGTAGTGGGCGGAATGCTCTTTGCCCAAGCTGCTGCAGAAACCAAGAATCCCGTACTGCGTGTCATCACCTGGTCTGGCTATGCTCCGCAGGAGCTGCTCGACAAGTTCACCGCAGAAACCGGCTACAAGGTTGAGGTGACCCTCAGCAACAACGAGGAGATGATCAGCAAACTCCGTGCAACCCGTGGCGGTGGGTTTGACCTTGCCCAACCTTCCCAAGACCGCATCTCTTCGGTAGTGGAGCAATACGGTATCTCCCAGCCGATAGACTATACCCGCCTGAATACCGCCCAGATCGACCCCTCCCTGCTTGAGGCAGTGAAGAAGAACACACTGGTGGATGGCAAATCCTATGCAGTACCCCATGTCTATGGGACGGAAGGCCTGGTGGTCAACAAGGCGAAAGCCCCCGACATCAAGGACTTCAAGGACTTGCTCGATCCCAAGTATGCAGGAAGAGTCTCCTACCGCCTGAAGAGACCCACCCTCATCGGCATGGGCTTCTCCCTTGGCTACGATCCGTTTGCACTCTACTCCGATCCTGCGGCCTACCAGAAGTTCCTCGACGAGATGGAAAAGGTGCTGATCGCAGGCAAGCCTTCGGTAAAGACCTATTGGGACAACGGAGACCAGCTTCTGCAGTCACTGCGCTCGGAAGAAGTTTGGGCCGCATCGGCTTGGGAACAGGCTGGATGGAAGCTGCACTCCGAGAACCCGAACATCGATTATCTTGCCCCAACCAGCGGAGCACTTGCCTGGGTTGATACCTTTGCAATCCCGGCCAAGAGCGAGAACCTCGATGCAGCCTATGCCTACATCGACTTCATGCTGAGAGCCGAGAACGCCGCGTTCTTCACCAACCGTGAAACCTACGGTACGGCATCCAAGGATGCAGTGAACTATCTGGACCCGGAGATCAAGGCAAACTTTACCCGTGGTCTTCCCCCTGAAGTCCTGGCGAACATCAACTGGTACCCAACCGTACCGGCTGGGATTGAGGAGATGGAAGGAAAGACACTCGACAAGATCAAAGCTGCCCGCTGACAGATCTGACAGCATAGTGCCGATGGCTGAACACCAGCCATCGGCATTTCTGCAAGGTAAACAACAGTATGGATAGTGCACTCTCAGTACAAAACGTCACCAAGCGATTTGGTGATTTCACCGCAGTTGACCAAGTATCGTTTGAAGTGGAAGACGGCAAGTTCTTCTCCATTCTCGGCCCCTCCGGATGCGGCAAGACCACACTGCTGCGCATGATCGCCGGCTTTTACAAGCCGGATGGGGGAACGCTCCTGTTCAATGGCAAGAACATGGACGGGGTGGCCCCCAATAAGCGGCCGGTGAACCTGGTCTTCCAGAATCTGGCACTCTTCCCCATGATGAATGTCCATGAGAACATTGCATTCGGCTTGCGCCGAAGAGGAGAGAAAGGTCCTGAAGTCGACAGGAAAGTCCGCTCGCTTCTGGAGCGGGTCGGGCTTCCCGAATCGGGCAAGAAACAGATCAGCCAGCTCTCCGGCGGTCAGAAACAACGCATTGCCATCGCGCGATGCCTGATCATGGAACCAAGCGTACTCTTGCTCGATGAGCCTTTGGGCGCCCTCGATGCAAAACTGCGGGAACATATGAAAGTGGAGCTCAAGACACTGCAATCGCAGGTGGGAACCACCTTCGTCTACATCACCCACGACCAGAGCGAAGCCATGGTCATGAGCGATATGGTTGCAGTGATGAACAACGGCCATTTTGAGCAGATCGGTTCTCCGCAAGAGCTCTACCATGAACCCAAGTCCTCATTCGTAGCCCAGTTCGTGGGAAACAACAACAAGCTGAGAGTGAAACTGCATCGTGATGCAGAAGGCGATACCGTCGCCCGCTATGCAGACCGCTACGATTTCAAACTCGCCCAGAAATTTGAGGAGAGTGGAGCGGAGGATGAGTATGACCTCTTCATCCGCCCTGAAGCGGTCATCATCAACCCAGGGGAGGGTCGGGAAAACTTCCAGACGGTCCCGGTTGACGTCACCTCCATCCTCTTTGATGGAGGCAACAGCCGCCTGATGGTCAAGCCGCTGGGAACCGACGGCGAGTTGGTGGTGGCCCTCCCCCAGACACGGGAGTATGACTTTATCCGTAGTGGCGATCGCATCCAGGTCGGGTGGGACCTGAACAAGACCATCTGCTTCAGACGAAGTGACTGGAAGTTATATGATGAAGAATAGACAACACATCAAATGGGGATTTCTCTTCTTCTTCCTCCCTGTAGTCCTGTGGCTTTTTCTTTTGATCGTACTGCCACATCTGGAACTGCTGAGACTCTCCTTCACCAAAGCCAATAGCGGAAAGCTCACCCTGGACAACTATCTGGCTTTCTTCCGTGAGCCCATCTACTGGCTTACGTTCGTTCGCACCGCAGGGTACTCCATTCTGGTCACCTTCCTGGTGATGGTCATCTCCCTGCCGGTCTCCTTCTACATCTCCAAGATGGTTCGGGGAAGGATGACCGGAGCCCTGATGATCTTCATCCTGGTTCCCTTCTGGGTCAGCGAACTCATCCGCGTCTATGGCTGGATGATCTTGCTCAGGGAGAGCGGCATCCTCAACCACTTCCTGGTCTCCGTCGGCCTCTTCAAGGAGCCGGTTGAGATGCTCTACAACGACATCTCCATGATCATGGGGCTTGTGTACACCAGCATGCTCTTCATGGTGGTGCCCGTCATCGGGGTGATGGATGACCTGGACAACTCCATCATAGAAGCTGCCTATGACCTGGGAGCCTCCAAGCTGGCCATCTGGAGAACGATTATCATTCCCCACTGTGCCTCGGGTCTCGTCAACGGCGGCATCATCGTCTTCATGCTGGTGCTGGGAAGCTATCTCACCCCGAACCTTATGGGAGGCAAGAACTCGCTGTGGTTCACCGAGCAGATCTACAACCAGATCATCCTCTACTTCAACTGGAACCAGGGGGCAGCATTCGGATTCCTCCTTCTTGCCCTCTCCTCGCTCATCATCTGGATCTTGCTCAAGCTGACTAAACAAAACCTGAAGGAGGTGGTGAAAAAATGATCAGAAGTTTGCCTTCCTCGAAGAAGTACCGATATGGATTCACTCTCTTCATCGTCCTCTATTTCATCTTCCTCTTTGCCCCGTTGGTGGTAACCATGGTGCTTGCCTTCAACGACTCCATGTACCCTTCCCTTCCTTGGCAAGGAGCCACCCTCGACTGGTTCTTCGGCAACGGCCCCAAGAAGTATGGCATCTTCCATGACCAGACGAATCTCAGGAGCCTGTTCAC
>RZYT01000350.1 GCA_009930195.1 Spirochaetia bacterium
AATCCAAGTCTTTCCGTTGTACACGGAAATCGTGAATCCCACCATTTCAGGGATGATCGTTGAACAGCGGGAATAAGTCTTGATCATCTGCTTCTGATTCGTCTTTAGAGACTCTTGAATCCTCTTATACAGTTTCTTCTCAATAAAAGGACCTTTCTTGATAGATCTAGCCACTTTCTACTCCTACTTCCGCTTCTTGACGATGAATGCGCCGGAAGGCTTCTTCTTGGATCGGGTCTTTCCACCCTTGGTCGGCTTACCCCACGGGGTAACAGGGTTGCGTCCTGCTGCGGTCTTGCCTTCACCACCACCATGCGGGTGATCGATCGGGTTCATCGCAACACCACGAACCTTCGGCCTTCTTCCAAGATGGCGACTTGCACCGGCCTTTCCGAGGCTGACGTTCATGTGATCTTCGTTGCCGAGCTGCCCGAGGGTAGCATAGCACTCGCCGAACACCATTCTCATCTCACCTGAGGGGAGGCGGAGGGTGACATAATCCCCTTCCTTGGCAACCAGGGTTGCACCCAAACCTGCACTGCGTACCAGCTGTCCGCCGCGGCCGAGCGTAAGCTCAACGTTGTGCACCATCAAACCAAGAGGAATGTTCTTCAAAGGAAGAGCATTGCCGCTCTGGATGGGGGCTTCAGGCCCGCTGATGACGGTCGTTCCGACTGTCAGGCCCTTGGGGGCGATCATGTAGCGCTTCTCACCATCGGCATAGAATACCAGAGCGATGTTTGCACTGCGGTTCGGATCGTATTCGATGGTCTTGACCGTACCGGGAATCCCGTACTTGTCACGCTTGAAATCGATGATACGATATGCACGCTTGTGGCCGCCGCCTCTACGGCGAACGCTGATGCGCCCAAAGGTATCCCTACCTGCCTTCTTGGTGAGGCCAAAGGTCAAGGACTTCTCAGGCTTGGTGGCAGTCAGCTCGCTGAAGACCAAGGTGGTCTTCTGGCGAAGGCCTGGAGTATTGGGCTTGTAAGTTTTAAGAGCCATGTTCCAACTTCTCCTTATACGCCTTCGATGGCCTGGATGGTTTCACCCTTGGCCAAGGTTACGACAGCCTTCTTCCAGTCACCGGTGTTACCAAGGATGCTACCACCCTTACCGCGGGAATACTTAGGCTTGCCCTTCACAATCATCACGTTGCAATCGGCAACTTCAACCCCAAAAAGCTCCTTGACGGCGGCTTTGATCTGGAACTTGTTGCTGTCCATGCGGACCTTGAACGTGTACTTTTTAATTTCACCCTCACGAGCAATGTTCGTTTTCTCGCTCAGTACGGGCTGAATGATAACTTGGTCTGCTCTCATTTCCGGTCCCCTTATTTGTCGCCGTAGAAATCGTTGAGATTCTTAGCGGCACCTTCCAGAACCAGGAGCTTTCTCCCATACAGCAGTTCCTTTGCAGAAAGTCTGTTGTACGAAAGGACACGCAGGTACGGAATATTCTTCGCAGCGCGGCGCATCATCTCATCGTCATCCTTCAGGATCAGGATGGTTCTGGTCTCATCCTTGACGAAATTCTTGATGATCTGGTTCAGATCCCTGGTCTTGCCGCCCTCGATGGAAAAATCCTCGACAACAACAAGGCGTTCTTCTTTCACGCCCAATGAGAGAAGGCTCTTCATAGCAAGCCTCTTCATCTTCTTGGGAAGCGTGTAACTGTAATCACGCGGCTTGGGTCCGAAAATCGTACCACCACCAACCCAGACAGGGGACTTTTTGTCACCAGCACGTGCATTACCGGTTCCCTTCTGCTTGTATGGCTTCACATTGCTGTAATGGACCTCAGCGCGGGTCTTCGTGCATGCAGTACCGACGCGGCGGTTTGCAAGCTCGTTGTTCACGGCATAGTAAATGGATCCGTCACTTACCTCCCTGTTGAAGACTTCGTCGTTCAACACGATGGTTCTGACTTCACTGCCGTCGATAGAAAAGACTTTGGTTTCCATATATCTCGCCCCTACTTCTTGATCGCTTTCTTGACGATGACGACACTCTGGGCGGGGCCAGGGATAGCACCCTTAACCATAAGGACCTGCA
>RZYT01000351.1 GCA_009930195.1 Spirochaetia bacterium
GAGACCATAGAGCAGGTACTGAAGCAGAAAGTGCCGTATTGGGAGCGGAAGGTGCTGGAAGGAAAGCAGACGGAATTTGAGTTTCATCTGGGACAGAAATTCCTTCATGCAGATTTCTACCCCATCTCCAACGATGCTCAGGAAGTGGTGGGTTCGGTTACTCTCATCAAGGATGTCACGGTATTGAAAGAACGCTCGGATTGGTTGAAAAGCAAGGCTGAGAAAGATTCCTTGACCGGTCTGTACAATCGGCAGACATTCATCGAGAAGGTGGAAACGGAGTTGGAGCGGACCTTCAGTGAGGTTCATCTGCTCTATTTCGATCTCGATCATTTCAAGATGGTCAACGACAAGTATGGGCATCGTGCAGGTGACCTCTTGCTTGCAGAAGTGGGCAAACTCTCCCAACAGACGGGATGTGTGGCAGGACGGATGGGGGGAGAAGAGTTTGCCCTCTTCTCAGCCGTCCACAATCGTCAGAAGATGGAAGAACTTGCAGAAGAGCTTCGCATCAGCGTTGCCTCACTGAACCTTGTCCATGAAGGGAAAGAGATTCATGCAACCATCTCCGCTGGCCTGGCTTCCCTGACAAACCCCTCATTCGACCAGATCTACCATCTTGCCGACAGCTTGCTCTATCAGGCAAAAAGGGAAGGGAGAAACTGTGTGCGTTTCTAGCTACATCCTCTAGACAGTTTTTCAGGCAGTGTATAGAGTAGGGTGGCAGTGAGGCAGCCCTTGCTCCTCTTCGTTTCGACCAGGACATATGCGAATGCACCAAACACTTCAAGGCTCCGATCGTTTGCTTTCCAAACGGGTCATCCTTTTTCTCATCAGCCAGAATCTCTCACTCTTCGGTTCCTCTGTCGTCGGCTATGCCATCATCTGGTACATAACCTTGGAAACCTCCTCGGGAATTTTCCTGATGCTTGCGACCCTCACCCAGATGGTACCTCACCTTATCATCAGCCTCTACAGCGGGGTATGGGCTGACCGCTACAACAGGAAAACCCTGATCATGCTCTCGGACAGCTTCATTGCCTTTGCCACCCTTATTCTCGCCCTCCTGTTCTCAGCAGGATCCGGTTCGATCTATGCCTTGCTCTCTGTTTCCGTGGTACGCAGCATCGGAGGAGGCATCCAAAGTCCGGCGGTCAACGCCATCATCCCCCAATTGGTTGAGGAAAAGCACTTGGTGAGAATCCAAGGCATCAACCAGAGCCTCAATTCAGCTCTGATGCTTCTCTCCCCGGCAGTCGGTGGCCTGATGCTTGGCCTGTTCGGATTGGTTTCCACGTTCTTCCTCGATGTAATCACCGCAACGCTTGCAGTGGTCATTTTCAGCTTCATCAAGGTGGAAACGCCCAAGCGGGAGCTGAGCGGCCAGAGTGTCCTGTACGACATCAAGGTAGGGCTTTCCTACTCCTTCAGCCACCCCATCCTCAGGGCGTTGCTCATTTGCTATGGATTTGCTTTCTTTTTGATTACCCCGGCAGCAATCCTCACCCCGCTGATGGTCGAACGAACCTTTGGCGGAGAGGTTTGGAGACTGACGGCCAATGAGATGGTATGGACTGGTGGAGCCTTGCTTGGGGGAATTCTCGTTTCGCTGAAGGGAACATTCTCCAACAAGGTGCAGGTGATCGCCCGTTCCATTCTTGCCTTCGGCATCTGCTTTGCCCTGCTTGGCGCAGCACCCAATTTCCTGATTTACCTGATCATCATGGGTTTGGGAGGTCTCTTCGTTCCCATCTTCAACACGGCAGAGATTGTCATGATCCAGGAGCTGTGTGACGAGGAGAAGCTGGGAAGAGTGTTCTCCATTGTGCAAATCATCAGTGGGGCTTCCATTCCCCTTGCCATCCTGATCTTCGGTCCCTTGGCGGACCGGGTCTCCGTTGAGTCCTTGCTGGTGGCCAGCGGTATCCTGCTTGCCTTGGTGGGCCTTGTCTATGGAAGGTATTCCTCACGGACAAAAATGGGAGAGCAGGCTGAGGTACCCCCGGTAAGCCAAGCGTAAGTGTTCCACGCTGATATGCTCATCCGCAACATGG
>RZYT01000352.1 GCA_009930195.1 Spirochaetia bacterium
GTAGCCCCCCGCGTTGAGGATGATGCCATCGCTTCCATAACCTGCCTCCTGGATCTTGTTGATCAACTCTCCTTCCACATTCGATTGGTAAACAGTGAGTGTGACTGCAGGGTAAGCAGCCTGTAGTCTGGCCAGATAGTGATCAAAAGATTGGCTGCCATAGGTCTCCGGTTCACGGAGACCCAGCAGATTCAGGTTGGGACCGTTGATGATTTGAATCGTCATAACATTATTTGGAATGTGGAATGTAGGATTTTGTGACGTCATACATCCCTAATTTCTCTACAAAGATACAACTATTTCCCGGTGAAAGAATCATTTCTGTCGTTCAGTATTTCATCTTCGAAACCATCATACGGATGAAAAAACCGGTGGTGTCACATCAAAGCAACACCACCGGAATCAAAGTGTATGATCGTTATTATCAATATTATTCCTCAACAGTATTATTCCTCAACAGTCTCTACCGTTTCACCGGCCGGATCACCAAAGTGCGCCGCAGCCATCCGCTGGTAGGAGCGGTAACGCCATTGCGCATTCTCCCGGGCAGCCTCGAACAGCTCGTCAGCCTGACGGGGGAACGACTTGGTCAGCTGCGTGTAGCGCACCTCTCCCATCAGGAAGTCGCGGAACTTACTCCAGTCGGGTTCCTTGCTGTCAAGTTGGAACGGATTCCGCCCTTCATCTTCCAGTCGCGGGTCATAACGCCAGAGATGCCAGTATCCACACTCTACCGCGGCTTTTTCTTCCTGCTGGGCCGTTCCCATTCCTCTTTTCAGTCCATGACTGATACAGGGTGAGTAGGCAATGATAATGGAGGGGCCATGGTAGGACTCCGCCTCTTTTAATGCCTTGAGATAGTGTGACTGGTTGGCGCCCATGGCTACCTGTGCTACGTAAACGTAGCCATAGGTGGAGGCGATCATGCCGAGATCCTTCTTGCGGATACGCTTGCCCGCTGCCGCGAACTTGGCTACCGCAGCCATGGGTGTGGATTTGGAAGACTGACCTCCGGTGTTGGAGTAGACCTCTGTGTCGAGCACCAGGATGTTGATGTCCTGACCGCTGGCCAGCACATGATCCAGACCGCCGAAGCCGATGTCATAGGCCCAGCCGTCGCCACCAAACACCCAGATCGATTTCTTGGTGAGATACTTCTCCATGGAGAGGATCTCCTGCGCCACGGGATGATTGACTACGGAAAGGGCAGTCACCAGCTTTGCGGAAGCCTCCTTCGACCCCTCAGCATCCTCTTTCTTCTCTAGCCATTGGGTAAAGAGATCTTTCTGTTCTGCGGTGAAATCATCTGAAGCAATGCCTTGCTTCATCAGCTCGCTGAGATGATTGCGCATGCTGTTGTGTGCGATGACGAATCCATAACCGAACTCGGCATTGTCCTCAAAGAGTGAGTTGGCCCATGAGGGACCCTTGCCTTGCTCATTGGTGGTGTAGGGGGTGGCTGGCGCTGAAGCACCATAGATGGAGGAGCATCCGGTGGCATTTGCAATCATCATCCTGTCGCCATAGAGCTGTGTGATCAGCTTGATATAGGGTGTCTCACCACACCCTGAGCAGGCTCCGGAGAACTCAAAGAGCGGTTTGGCGAACTGTGTATTCTTCACATTCAGGCTCACATCGATCAGGTTCGTCTTGCCGGAGACATTTTTCACCATGTAATCCCAGTTCTGCTGGTTGTCGTACTGGGTTCCGATCGGCACCATCTCAAGTGCCTTCACCCCTTTCTTGCCGGGACATATCTCAACGCAGTTGCCGCAGCCGGTGCAGTCAAGCACATCGACCTGGATACGGAACGCCATACCCGCAAGCTGTTTACCCTGCGCTTTAAGTAACTCCACACCTTCACCCAGACCCTGTTGCTCCTGTTCATCAAGTACGAAAGGACGGATGGTGGCGTGGGGACATACATAGGCACACAGGTTGCACTGGATACAAGCATCCGGGTTCCATACCGGCACACTGGCAGCTACTCCGCGCTTCTCGTAGGCGGTAGTGCCCTGTTCCCAGGTACCGTCCTCACGACCGGTGAAAGCTGA
>RZYT01000353.1 GCA_009930195.1 Spirochaetia bacterium
GCGTACCAGATTCTCATCAGGAAGCGGGTCAAGTGAGCCGGGGTCCCTGCTATCCTGTATGGCGTAGGAGATGTGCCGGGTCATGTAGTCCAGCGGTTCTTCGATCATTTCCTCGACAGCCTCGCCTGTGGCATTCGCTCCCAAGGCGGCAAGGCCCTTCACCAGCGTGCCGAGTTTCCCGCTGGTGATCATCTTGGCCATGACCTTCGAGCTTGCAGAGCTCACCAGATTAGAGCCTCCGACTGCCTTGATTACCGTTCCCGCCTCGATGCCGAGGCCGGTCTCGATTGCACCGACCAGCAGGCCGTAGGTCCTTGAACCTACGTTTGCTATGTCCTTGTCGACTCCCATCTGTCTCAGTTGCAGGTAGCTCGCACCTTCCATCAGCTCGCGGGTGCGGTTGACCGCTCCCACCGTGGCTCCTGCAGCTATGACTGCCGCCAAAGTGTAGGGTGAAGCTGCAGCCAGGGAGCCGAGGGTGATGCCGGTTGCCGCAGTGAATGCGGTTCCGAGTCCACCTGCCATCGTCGCCCCTGCAAGAGCGCTCTTTCCCACCTCCATCATGTATGGGACCGCTCCCTCTGCGGTCCATTTGAGCACCGTTGTCAGCACGTTGCGGCTCTGGTGGTCCTTGAGGCCAGCAATCTCGTTTCCCATCGCATCGAGCTGGGAAAGCAGGGCCGAGGTGTCCTCTCCCTTGAGGTCGGCCTTTTTGAAATCGTATGCGAGGTCGCTGAACTGCATGTTGAGCCGCCCTGCCTTGAAGCTGTTGGCTATTGCCTGGAAGCCCGTGGCGTTGGGGGTGAACTTCTTTCCGGTTAGATTCTTGGAAAGGTCGTCGAGGTTGGAGTAGGCCGCGTCCATGCTGATACCGTATTCACGGCTGAAGGTGAGCGCCGTGGCGTACCTGCTGAGCTCTTCTTCAGGGTTCTCGCTTGCGGCTGCGGCACGGCTGATGATGTTCCACTGTCTTTCGGTCACCGGGACGGCGAACTGGTCGCGCATGGCCTGCATCGGGTCCTGCGCAGCATCTCTAACCTTGTCAGCAAGGCTCTGATTTCCTGCCTGCGTTTCCTGCACCTTGGGAGATGCAACCTTTGCGGCCTTGTCAGTCCCTTCGAGAGATCTGGAAGCGTTCACCATCTTCTGGTTTACGGTGATAGGATCGGTGTCATTGCCGAAGATGTCATACGGGTCACTGATGCCCGACATGAGAGATTGGGTGCTTCTTCTCCCGACTCCGCCTGCTGATGCTATGTTTGCCATGCTTTCTCCCTATCGTAATTGCGGTCAGAGCTGTTTGTGCCTGCCGTCCGGGTCTTTTTCTGCCTTCTGCTTCTGGAACCAGTCGTTGAGCTTCTCGCTCCAGCTCTTTTTTTCCTCGACTTGCTCATCTCCACGGAACTGGTCGAAAAACCTGTCAACCGGAGTTTCGGTCTTGAATGAGGCCTTGGTGTCGATGGATGCAATCGGCTCCCATGTCTTTCCGTCCTCACTGGCGAACACGTCGTTCTTGTTCACGGTAACCCAAGCCTCCTGCCCATCATCCCCAACCTTTCCCTTGAACATCGGGACCGGTTTTGGCGCATTGTTGACCATGATGGGGGAATTCTCGCTGGTGAGCTGGATCCCGAGTTCCTGCAACTGACTTGCCAGAGCCTCGGATACGGCATCATAGGTCTTCTTCTGGTTCTGGTTCTGCCATTGGATTGTTCCGTTCCTGTCAAGCGTGAGGGCTACGGTTGCAATGCCTCCGAACTGATGGTTCTTGTCCAGGGCATCATCGGTTGCATTTGGGTCATTGAAAAGCTTCCATTTGTCAACAACCTCCCCACTCTCGAGCGCCTCAACCGCTTTCCCGATGAACGTGCTCTTGATCATCCCTAGTTGCTCAGCAACCTCATTGGGACTCATCTCGTTTGCTGCGGTGTTCATGAAGATGTTGGCGATGGCGGTGTTGGCGAAATCCCTTGCCTCGGCGATCTGCGTGGTTTGCTCTGCCGTCATACCCTTCTTGGAATCAATCTTGAGGCCGAACTTGAGACTTTCCATC
>RZYT01000076.1 GCA_009930195.1 Spirochaetia bacterium
TGGAGAGTATTGCATGGCTGATTTGCATCGAAGAAAAGTTTGGCGTGAAAACCTCAGCTCCTATGCATTCCTTACCCCTTGGTTGCTGGGATTCCTGGTGCTTACGCTCTATCCGATGATGTATTCTCTCTAACTTTCCTTCACGAAGTTCAATCTCCGCACCCCACCTGAGTGGATCGGATTGCGCAATTATCTGGTGATGTTTGTCGGCGCAGACCAGCTGCCCAAGGACGAAAGATTCCTCAACTCCATGCTGGTAACCTTCAGGTTCGTCTTTGTATCGGTTCCGCTCAAGCTTGTGTTTGCGTTGGCGGTTGCGATGCTGATGAACAAGAAGCTCAAACTCATTCCTCTGTATCGCGCCTTGTATTACATACCCACCTTGCTTGGTGGTTCGGTGGCAATTGCGGTCCTATGGCGTCGCCTGTTCGCTGGTGACGACCTGATCAACATGATCCTGTCCACGGTGTTCAACTTGGAAAACCTGCCGGCGTGGATCTCAAATCCCAAGTACGCACTCTCTACCCTGATCCTGCTGGCTGTCTGGCAATTCGGGTCTCCGATGATCATCTTTCTGGCTGGGTTGCAACAGATACCGCGTGAATACTATGAGGCTTCCAGTGTTGATGGGGCGGGTAAGATCAGGCAGTTCCTTGCCATCACCTTGCCATCCCTCTCTCCCATCATTTTTTTCAATTTCGTGATGCAGATGATCAGTGCTTTCCAGTCTTTCACCCAAGCTTTCATAGTCAGTGGAGGTTCAGGGGGTCCTTTGGATTCAACAATGTTCTATAGTCTTTACCTCTACATCAAGGGCTTCGGGTTCTCGGAGATGGGCTATGCAGCTGCCATGGCATGGGTGCTGCTCATCATCATAGCCGGTCTGACGGCCCTTTCGTTCAGGGCCTCGGGAAACTTGGTTTCCTACGGAAGCGGGGAGTAAGGCCATGCATACACGTAAGGACCAATTCGGAAGACTCTTGCTCAACGCCTTCATCATCGCACTGGGTTTGGGAATGCTGTATCCAATCCTCTGGTTGATCGGAGCTTCCTTCAAGCCAAGCAACATGATTTTCACCGACCCGGGCATCTGGCCGAAAGTCTTCACCAGCGAGAACTACCTCAACGGATGGAAGGGTATCGGCATCGTGGGGTTTGATACCTTCTTCAAGAACTCCTTCGTCATCTGCCTGCTCAGTGCCTTTGCGAATGCCATGTTCTGTTCCCTTACTGCCTATGCATTTGCAAGGCTGAATTTCATCGGGAAGAAGTTCTGGTTCGCGGTCATGATGATCACCCTGATGCTCCCTTCCCATGTGACCACCATCCCGCGCTACATCATGTTTCGCAATTTTGGATGGATCAATACCTTTCTTCCGATCATTGTTCCCAAATTCTTTGCTACCGATGCATTTTTCATCTTTCTTCTGGTGCAGTTCATCAGAGGGTTGCCGAGAGATATCGATGAGTCTGCCTTGATGGATGGCTGCAGCAAATTCGGTATCTATGTAAGGATCATCATGCCGTTGACGGTTCCGGCACTGATTACAACCTTGCTCTTCTCATTTCTCTGGACGTGGGATGATTTCTTCAACCAGCTGCTCTATCTCACCAGTCCGAACCGATACACAGTCCCGATGGGATTGCGTTTGTTCCTGGACTCCTCGGGTATGTCTTCGTGGGGACCGATGTTCGCCATGTCTGTGCTTTCCCTGATTCCGGCGTTCATCCTTTTCTTTTCCCTGCAGAAGTATTTTGTCCGGGGTATCGCGACTACTGGAATCAAGGGGTAATTGTATCCCTTATGTTTGTAAGGAGGATTTTATGAAAAAAGCAGTATTGCTAATGCTTTTCATCGCACTAAGTGTTTCTCTGGTCTTTGGTGCAGGCACCAAGGAGCAGGCAACTTCTACTGGGGATGGAACAACCACCATTCGCTGGGCCTACTGGGGCAGCGGTGAGCGTGTGACCATCAGTCAGGAAGCGATTGACCTGTACCAGAGTCGCCATCCCAACGTCAAGGTAAACCCTGAGGTCTCCGGTGGAGCAGGGGATCACTTCGTGAAGGTAGATACCCAACTTGCTGGTGGAGACGGTCCGGACATCATCCAGATGGGTGGAAACATCTATGACTATGCGAGTGTCTTGCTTCCTTTGGACAAATATTCGGGCAATCTGCTTGACACGGCAGTCATTGACCCCAGCGCTGTAGCCAGTGGGACCATCGGCGGCAAGTTGCTCGGTGTTTCCACCGGTGTAACCATGCCTGCCCTTGTGTACAACAAGTCACTTATCGAGAGAGTCGGAGCTCCGCTTCCCAAGCCTTCCATGACGTATGATGAATTCCGTGCTTATCTCATGGTGCTCAAGAGCAAGCTTCCCTCCGGTGTGTATCCGATGCAGGATATTGGTGTCATGTCCACCAACTCCACTCCCTTCGGGTATTGGACTCGCTATAATGGCACCCCGTTGTACACTGCCGCTACGTCTTCCACTTCCGTTACTGCCAAGGATGCACAGAAGTATCTTGAGTTGTTTGCCGACTACCGCAAGAACGGACTCATTCCTCCTCCGGATGTAGCTGCCGGATATGCAGAAAGCAATGCAGACTCTTCGGCCCTGATTGCCGGAAAAGCAGCCATCGGTTATCTGTACACAAACCAGCTTTCCGGGTATCTGGCCGCAACCACCGATGAGCTTGCTCTCATTGAGTTCCCCGGAGCTGCGGCAACCAAGGCTCTGTGGCAGGCTCCCAGCCAGTTCTATACGGTCAACAAGGACTCAAAGAATGCTGATGAGACGGTCAAGTTCATCAACTTCCTGGTCAATGATCCAGAGGCTGCCCGCATTCTGGGAAGCAACCGTGGTACTTCAGCATCCGCCTCTGCACGTGCAAGTGGGGCATCCAGCCCTGTTGACCAGAAGATCCTGGACTACATGCAGGTTGCAGGACCCCACTCCTCCTTGGAGACTGATCACGTACCGAACGACACTGAGTTCAACAGCACGTTGTTCCTGATCTACCAAAGAGTAGCTTTCGGACAAATCACTCCTGCTGCAGGTGGACAGCAAATCTACGAGTTGCTGCTGCGTCTTATTGCAAAGTAACCGTATCGTTGGAAGATTTCTCTGGGGGCGGAAACGCCCCCAGTTTTTTCGGGTATTGCGGGTATGCAGATGCTGACTTTTGAAACCAAATAGAGTATACCTCTACAAAATGAACAATAGAACGACACTGACAAGAAAGCATACAAGAAATGTACGCGCTACGCGTGTGGGCAGTGCTGTCTTGTGTCTTGAGCAAGCCATATATGGATTCATGTTTGCAGAGAGCGGATCGGTGTTGCAACGCATCTACTTCAGCAGCTCTCTCGTGTTGGGGATTCTCTTCCTGATAAGCATGGTGCTGCCCCGGCTTGTTCCTATCAGAGCGGGTGTTCTTTACGATCTGTTTGACATGCTTGCCCTGGGAGTAGGTCTGGGAATTGCCTATGTGCGCATGCTCTATGCGGGTACTGTGTACCAGAACATCCCCACCATCTACCTGGCAGTGCTCTTTGGCGGTGCCGTCATCTTTTTGTTGGATTACAAGCAGTCGCTCATCCTTTATACCTCAATCACCGTTGTTTCCATCATCGGCTCATACTCACGGTTGCCGCTCGACCCTACCGTTCCGTTCAGGGCGGATTTCTTGGTCAACGAAGCCATTGCATGGGCTGTTTCGGCACTGACGTATGCCAGTTTTCTCAAGACGGAAACACAGCGTGAGATAATCGAGGAGAAGAACAGGCAGCTGACCCAGCTCAGCGAGCTCGATTGGCTGACCAACCTCTACAACCGAAGAAAGCTCGATGTGTATCTGGTCGGTTTTACGAAGTATCAGCATGCAATCCTCTTCGATCTCGATTTCTTCAAGACCGTCAACGACAACTATGGGCACCAGAAAGGCGACCGTGTACTCATCGAACTGGCTTCCATCCTGAAGAACACCATCAAGAGTGGTGATGTGGTCGGCCGCTGGGGAGGGGAGGAGTTTCTGATTCTCACCCATGAGGACGGGCTCGCACTGGCAGAACAACTTCGGCATGCAATCGAAATACACCAGTTCGCCGACACCATACCGGTGACGGCAAGCTTCGGCGTGACTGCATGCAAACCCAAGCAGAGTGTGCATGAACTCATCAAATGCGCTGACCGGAACCTCTACCAGGCAAAGCAGATGGGAAGAAATCAGGTCGTATATTCCTGACCGGCCCGATAGGAAAATCGTTCCAGATTGCGATTGATCGTTGCATACAAACGTTTTTCTGCAAGGAATGCACAGACAGCTTTGGAGAGAATGTGTTTGGCTTCTTCCGAAAAAGTGGGTCGATGCAGATCTCCATATACATACCGCACCGGATCTGACTTTCTGGTCAAGGGAAACGAAATGATCACCACCCCAACCAGTTGATTGTCTGCGCTGAGGCTCACTTCAACACCATGTGGGTCGTAGCCCGCAAGCCCTGCTGACCAGCCTTGGCTCTTCACCTCAATTTCAGCTTCATAGATGACATCATCGATCACATAGGTTTCGGTGACACGATACCCTTTCAGTGCATAGACGGGTGTGTACTGCATGACTGCTCCTTTTTAGCAAATTCTTTTCCGACGCTGCAAGTTGGTGATAAATCACGTCGATGGAACCAGTGTACCGCTTCTTTTTGAAAAGGGAAAGGGAACTACTACAGGAAATACAGATAACCAATAAACGATATATACCATCCAAAAGTTATGAAAGAATTAAGTTGACCGGTTTAAAAAACCGGTTTAGTATACCTATGTACCTATAAACACCAGGAAACCTTTATCCTGATGTTCCGGTAACACCAAAGGAGAACAAATCCATGAAAAAACATTTGTTGATTGCCCTGATGATTGTCTCTCTGGCAATGAGCACTGCACTCTTTGCTGCAGGTTCCAAGGAAGCTGCATCTGCGAAGGAAGTTTACTTCCTCAACTTCAAACCAGAAATTGCCGATGTCTATGAGTCCAAGATCGCGCCTGCGTTCGAAGCAGAGACCGGCATCAAGCTGAAGATTGTCACCGCAGCCAGCGGCACCTATGCCCAGACACTGAAGAGTGAGATTGCCAAGAGCAATCCTCCGGTAATCTTCCAGACCAATGGTCCGGTAGGTTTGAAGGAGAGCAAGGGCTACACCGCCGATCTGACCAACTCAGGCTTCTACAAGATCCTCAGTGACAAGTCGATGGCCCTCACCGATGAAGGCAAAGTGCTCGCCATTCCCTACGCAGTGGAAGGGTACGGCATCATCTACAACGACGCCATCATGAGAAAGTACTTTGCACTTCCTTCGAAGGCCGTCTCCATCAAGAGTGCCGACGAGATCCGCAACTTTGCAACGCTCAAGGCAGTTGTCGAGGATATGACCAAGCACAAGAGTGAACTGGGCATCCAGGGTGTATTTGCTTCCACCAGCCTTTCTGCAGGCAACCAGTGGAGATGGCAGACCCACCTCGTAAACGTTCCCTTGCACTTTGAGCTTCGCGATGCAAATGTTCCTGCAGGCAGCAAGGTCCCTGAGATCAAGTTCACCTACAGTGCGAACATGAAGAACATCTGGGATCTGTACCTGAACAACAGCACCACCGCTGTCGGCCTGCTTGGTTCCAAGAGCGTTGACGACTCCATGGCTGAGTTTGCTCTCGGTCAGGCTGTCATGGTCCAGAACGGCAACTGGGGCGCAAGCCAGATTCTTGGTGTCAAGGGCAACAAGGTTGCTGACGCAGACATCAAGTTCCTGCCCATCTATACCGGTATTACCGGCGAGGAGAACTTCGGACTGAATGTCGGAACCGAGAACTACCTGTGCATCAACAGCAACGCAAGTGCCGAGCAGCAGGCAATGGCCGACCAGTTCCTGACCTGGCTCTTCTCCAGCGAGACCGGCAAGCAGTTCGTAAAGAACGACCTGATGTTCATCACTCCGTTCAATACCTTCAAGGACAATGAGTTGCCGACCGATCCCCTTGCCAAGGAAGTCATCCGCTGGATGAACCAGCCTGGTGTGAACAGTGTACCTTGGGCCTTCTCCGTCATTCCTTCCGAAGAGTGGAAGAACCAGTTTGGTGCCGCTCTTGCTGAATACAGCGTAGGAAAGAAGACCTGGGCACAGGTTGAGAAAGTTGCTGTCGACGCTTGGAAGACCGAATTCGATCTGACCAACTGATAGCAATCGTACCGAGGACAAGCCGCCTGCCTTCTTTGCAAGGCAAGGCGGATTGCCCATTTTCTGGGAGTCATCCATGCAGAAATCCATACAAAAATATTTTGCATTGTTCGCCTTGCCCGGTTTGCTTTGCTTCGCCATTGCATTCCTCGTACCGATGGTGATGGGCGTGGTGCTCTCATTCTTCAAGTTCAGCACCGTAACCGACGGAACGTTCATAGGCCTTGAGAACTACCGAAGGATCTTCATCAATGAAGACTTCACCTCAGCATTGTGGTTTACCGTGCAATTCACCGTTGTGTCGGTCATCACGATCAATGTGGGTGCTTTCTTCCTTGCCATGCTGCTGACCCGGGAAATCAAGGGCACCAATCTCTTTCGGACCATCTTCTTCATGCCGAATCTCATCGGTGGCATCGTGCTTGGCTGGATCTGGCAGGTCATCATCAACGGTGTGTTGCTCAAAAGCGGCGTGACCATCGTCAGCGACCCCAAATATGGGTTCTGGGGCCTGGTTGTCCTGATGAACTGGCAGAACATCGGCTACATGATGGTCATTTACATTGCAGGCATCCAGAACATACCCCATGACCTGATCGAGGCAGCTCAGATTGACGGGGCAGGGAAGTTCACCATGCTCAAGTCGGTCATTCTCCCTTCCATCATGCCTTCCATCACCATCTGTTCCTTCCTTACCCTTACCAACGGGTTCAAGCTCTTCGACCAGAACCTTGCACTCACCGCAGGCGATCCGGGGAAACAGACCGAGATGCTTGCACTCAATATCTTCAACACCTTCTACGGGCGTTCCGGCTTTGAAGGGGTCGGACAGGCGAAAGCAGTACTCTTCACCGTCCTGGTTGCCATCATAGCCCTCACCCAGCTTCGGCTTACCCGCAGCAAGGAGGTGGAAGCATGAGTATCCAAACCCAGAAGAAACGTACAAATATGGCTTTGGTGGTCTTCTTGGCTGCCCTGGCACTCCTCTTTCTGACTCCTATTCTCGTGGTATTGGTCAACTCCTTCAAATCGAAGTTGTTCATCTCCAACGAACCCTTCTCGCTTCCCAGTGCAGACACCTTTGCCGGAAGCGAAAACTATATCAGCGGCTCGCAGAAGATCAAATTCTTCGATGCTTTCGGCTATTCGCTGTTCATCACCGTGTTTGCCGTCATCGGCATCTCCTTGGTGACGAGCATGCTTGCCTGGTACTTGACCAGGGTGAAAACAAAATTCACCAGTTTTGCCTATTACCTTCTCGTTTTCTCCATGATCGTCCCGTTCCAGATGGTCATGTTCACCATGAGCAAGACGGCAAACATGCTGCACTTGGACAATCCAATCGGCATCATCGTGCTGTACATCGGCTTCGGAGCCGGATTGGGAACCTTCATGTTCAGCGGCTTCATCAAGAGCATTCCGATCAGTTTGGAAGAGGCTGCCATGATCGACGGGGCGGGGCCGGTGAAAACATTCTTTCTCATCGTCTATCCGATGCTCAAGAGCACTGCCATCACGGTGGCGATCCTGAACACCATGTGGGTGTGGAATGACTACCTGCTTCCCTACCTGACCATCGGTACCGAGTACAAGACCATCCCTGTTGCAATCCAATACCTCAGGGGTGGATACGGGGCTGTGGATATGGGAGCCATGATGGCCATGCTGGTGCTGGCCATGATTCCCATCATTCTCTTCTATCTCTTTGCCCAGAAATACATCATCCGTGGTGTGGTGGCAGGGGCCGTGAAGGGTTGAGGAGAGGACGATGAACAGTACGAATGTACGCAATGCAGGTATCCTGCTTCATATCACCAGCCTGCCCTCAGCATATGGCATCGGGGATCTGGGCACTGAGGCATACGCCATGGCTGATTGGCTTGCCAAGGCAAACATCCGTCTTTGGCAGGTGCTTCCCCTCGGTCCTACCGGGTTTGGAAACTCGCCCTATGCAGCCAGATCCACGTTTGCCGGCAACGAGTTGATGATCGACCTTGAGCAGTTGCTTCTGCAGGGGTTCCTCAAAGCTTCTGATGTGGCCGATCATCCTGAGTTTCCTGCCCAGCGGGTGGACTTCGATGCAGTGCAGAGGTGGAAACTGCCTCTGCTCAAGCAGGCTGCCGCCACATTCCTGGACCAGGGCAAGGACAAGCAAGCGTGCTTTGCTGAGTTTTGCACACAGCACTCCTTCTGGTTGGATGAGTATGCCCTGTTCATGGTGCTGATGGAGCAGTATGGCGATGGACGTTGGTTCAGCCATTGGCCCAAGGAGTATGCGACGCGTGATGGGGAAGCACTCAGGAAGTTTGCTTCCGATCATCAGAACCTGGTCATGCAATGGAAAGTCCTGCAGTTTTTCTTTTCCCAGCAGTGGAAAGCATTCAAGCACTATGTGAACAGCAAGAACATCCAGCTCATTGGTGATGTGCCGATTTTTGTGGCTGCTGACAGTGCGGATGCCTGGAGCAACCTGCATCTGTTCAAGACGGATGAGAAGGGCCACTTCCGTGCCGTGAGCGGTGTTCCCCCTGATTTCTTCAGTGCAACCGGCCAACTCTGGGGCAATCCCGTCTACGATTGGAAGGTACTGGAACAGGAAGGGTACGCTTGGTGGCTCAAGCGCCTGGAGCGGCTTTTCTCGTTGACCGATATTCTGAGGATCGATCACTTCAGAGGGTTTGATGCCTACTATGAGATACCCAGTGGTGAGAAGACTGCTGAGCATGGCAAGTGGGTGAACGTGGATGGTGATGCCTTTTTCAAAGCCGTGCGAAAACGCTTCGGATCGGTTCCCATCATTGCCGAGGATCTGGGAATCATGACTGAGTCGGTGCGTCGTCTCCGCGATGGCAATGATTTGCCGGGAATGAAGATATTCCAGTTTGGGTTCACCCGGGACAAGGACGGGATGCCAAACTACCATGATGACTTCTTGCCTCACAACTGGGGGGAGAACTTTGTTGTGTATACCGGAACCCATGACAACAACACCACCGCAGGGTGGTTTGCAAGCCTGGGCAGGGAGGACAAGGATATCGTTCTCTCCTATCTGGGGTGTGAGGAAAAAGATCTGCTTTGGTCTATGCTGCGCTTCCTGATGCTCAGCCATGCACGTATTGCGGTCATCCCCATGCAGGACGTACTGGGCAAAGGGGAGGAGGCAAGGATGAACTACCCATCCAGCTGCAACGACCGGAATTGGAGTTGGCGCATGGAAAAGCATGCATGCACCGACGCACTTGCCCAATCGCTGGCCCATCTGGTTGAAATCTCAGCCAGAACCGGCAAGCGTGCAGATGAGCTTCTCTAGGCTGGCCTCTTTGCCCAAGGGCGGAGTTCATGTACCTTCCTTTTACAAGGTCGGGGCCTCAAGGTCCCGGCCTTGTTCAACTTCTCGAGTTTTGTTACATTCGGTGTATGGAAGGAGTGCATATCGGAACCTGTTCCTGGAAGTATCCCTCCTGGGAAGGCCTTGTCTACACACAGGCTTGTGAGGACGAATATCTGTCGCAATACCAGCGAAGGTACAGAACCGTGGAAGTTGACCAGTGGTTCTGGTCTTTGGGCAGAAGCAGCTACGGACTTCCCGACAGTTCTGTGGTTGCATCCTATGATAGGGCTACCGACTCCTCCTTTCGCTTCACCATCAAATGTCCCAAT
>RZYT01000354.1 GCA_009930195.1 Spirochaetia bacterium
TGCTTTGAAGTCCTGTCCTTTGTTTGAGGAGAAGGCCCCTGGCACATTCTCCCACACGATAAATCTTGGTTTTTCTCCATTGGTCTTACACCTCATTTCTTTCACAATTCGGATTGCTTCGTAAAACAGACTGGACCGTGAACCATCCAGACCGTCCCGCTTACCGGCGATGGACATATCCTGACAGGGACTGCCAAAGGTGATGATGTCCACAGGCGGCAGGTCTGCGCCGCTGATGGCGGATACATCTCCGTAGTGCTTCACCTGTGGCAGACGTTTGGTCGTGACCCGGATGGCAAAGGGCTCGATCTCGCTGCTCCACAGCGGAGTGATCTGCTCGGTCAGAAGACCGCCTAACGGAAAACCCCCGGAGCCATCAAAGAGGCTGCCGAGGGTCAACTGTTTATTCTCCATCAGCGACCTCCCTTTCCGGCTCGAAGGTTGCCACTTCCTCGAACTGCAGCTTCTGGCCGTCACGGACAACAAACACATCATCGTAGTGACCATCGCTGTGTTCGATGTACCGCTTCACGATCACATCCACGAACTTCGGGTCCAGCTCGATACCCCGGCACACACGGTCGGTCTCTTCACAGGCGATCAGCGTCGAGCCACTGCCGAGGAACGGATCAAGGACGATACCGTTGGTCATAGTGGAATTTCGGATCGGATAGCTCATCAGACCAATGGGCTTCATGGTCGGATGGTCCTTGTTGGACTTCGGCCGGTCATACTCCCAGATGGTCGTCTGCTTCCGGTCGGAATACCACTGGTGCTTCCCTTTCTGCTTCCAGCCGTAAAGACACGGCTCGTGCTCCCACTGGTAAGGACTGCGTCCCAGCACCAGAGCATTCTTCTTCCAGATACAGCACCCGGACAGGTAGAACCCTGCATCCTTGAATGCCTTTCTAAAGTTCAGCCCTTCCGTATCTGCATGGAAGATATAGATGGAACCGTCGTCTGCCAGATGACCGTGCATCTGCTGGAATGCAGCCAGAAGGAACTGGTAGAATTCCGAATCGCCCATGTTGTCGTTCAGGATCTTGCCGGCCGTCTCTTCCACATCCACGTTATAAGGGGGATCGGAAAGCACCAGATTTGCCTTGGTGCCGTCCATCAGAGTGTCATAGCATTCTGCTTTGGTGGAATCCCCACACAAAACGATGTGCTTTCCCAGATGCCAGAGGTCGCCTTCTTTGGAAAAGCATGGCTGTTTCAGCTCGGATTCCACATCGAAGTCATCTTCCTTGACCTCTTTGCTGTGAACCTTGTTGAACAGCGTTTCGATCTCCGGCGGCTCAAAGCCAGTCTTGCCAAGGTCGAAGTTGGAATCCTCGATGTCCTTCAAAAGATCAGCCAGCAGGGAATCATCCCATGCACCCGTGATCTTATTGAGCGCAATGTTCAGGGCTTTTTCCCTGGTCTTGTCGATGTCCACCACCGCACAAGGCACTTCGGTATAGCCCAGTTCCATTGCAACAGTCAGTCTCTGGTGGCCGCCAATGATCGTCATGTCGGCGTTAACTACCAGCGGGTCGGCAAAGCCAAACTCCGTGATGGAGTTCTTGATTTTTTCGTACTCTTTATCCCCCGGCTTCAGCTTTTTCCGGGGATTGTATGCCGCCGGCTTGAGTACGGACACCGGCAGCATCTTCAGTTCAGCAGTCGCTTTCATGTAGGCTCCTCCTAATTCAGATTCACATGCGCATGACCCCGGAGAAGGGCACGAAAAAGGAGTCGAACAAAAAGCCCGACTCCATTTCATCTCCATCCTCCTGCGGCTGTTCAGCCATCTCGCACCATTCCGGATTTTCCCCGTTCACGGACGCCAGCACCTTATCTTCCGCATCGTCAATCGCATGTACACAGATACCCCCGGTGTTGAACATCGGAAACACACCGATAATCTTACTCATCCTCATCCACTCCCTTCATCCCGTATCGATAATCCCAGTAACAATTCAGACTGCAAAACTTCCGCTGCCGTTTTCCTTCATCTACGGCATGGAACTCCCTTCCACAGTTTTTACAGACCGCGATCCG
>RZYT01000355.1 GCA_009930195.1 Spirochaetia bacterium
TCTCCAACACCAGTAAGGAACTCCTGGTCATTGAAAAAATAGGTAAAACTCGGGACTGTTGTGCCTACCGTAAAGGAAAACATCTGGCTCCCCTTATCATAATATGGGGCTGAAAAGAGCGAAGGGATGACAAGCAAAAGAACAGTGCCTAGCAAAAGAAACTTTTTCATTCGGTACCTCAGTATATGAAGAGAGAACAACCGCCATGGTGTGCCGTTACAGTAGGATTGGTATACCTATACCAAAATGGCAAGATTGCATACCTAAAACAAGTATAGTGAGAGTACCCATGAAAGGCAAACCATGGAAACCAGTTTGTTGCCTAAAACAAGCTTTTTAGGGTACTGTACACAGAGATGAGGAGTTTTCCATGCAAGTACTGACAGGAAAGGAAGTGGCGGATGGCGTACACAGCCAACTTGCTGCATCATGCACAGAATTTGTGAAGAAGTATGGATATGCACCAACCTTGGCTGTCATCCTGGTAGGCAACGATCCCGCAAGCGAGAGCTATGTTGCGGGCAAGAAAAAAGCCTGTCTGGAACTTGGCTACGGTCACAAGGACTATCATCTTCCTGCCGAAACCAGTCAAGAAGCATTGGTCTCCTTGGTTGACTCGCTCAATGCAGATCCCATGGTACATGGAATTCTCGTACAGATGCCACTTCCCTCGCATCTTGATGGGGATGCCGTCATCCAAGCCATATCCGTTGAAAAAGATGTGGATGGATTTCATCCCCAGAGTGTCGGCAACCTTCTGATCGGGCATCCCGGCTTTGTCAGCTGCACCCCCCAGGGAGTAATGGAAATGCTCGATTATTATCAGATTGAGACTGCTGGCAAGCATGTGGTCATTCTGGGAAGAAGCAATATCGTCGGCAAACCCATGGCAAGTCTCCTGATCCAGAAAGGTCGTGATGCAACCGTAACCGTCTGCCATTCCAGAACAGCAAACCTCTCTCTCATCACGCGCCAGGCAGATATCCTCATCGCGGCCATTGGAAAGCCTCTCTTCGTCACCTCCGACATGGTCAAAGAGGGTTGTGTTGTCATAGATGTCGGAATCAATCGTGTGCAGGACCCCAGTCGGAAACGTGGCTACCGGCTGGTAGGGGATGTCGACTATGAACAGGTCGCCCCGCTTTGCAAGGCCATCACTCCGGTTCCCGGTGGGGTCGGAGTCATGACCATAGCCATGCTTATGAAAAACACTATGCAAGCTGCATTGCAGCTTGCATCCAAGGACTTTCAATGATTCACACGTACTGGCTGGAAACCTATGGTTGCCAGATGAACGTTGCCGAAAGCAACGCACTTGAACTACAGCTGAAGGGTGCAGGATTGGTTCCTGCGACCCAAGCCGACCAAGCGGATTGTGCCATTCTCAACACGTGCACCGTTCGCAAGAGTGCAGATAATCGCATCTGGGGAAGACTGGGATACTTTGCGCATATCAAAACCCAGCGCAAGCTCACCCTCATCGTAACCGGATGCATGGCTGAACGTTTGCAGGAAGATCTCAAGGATGAAGCTCCCCAGGTCGATTACGTCATCGGAACAAACGACAAGCAGCGCATCGTCAACATTCTTACCAGCGTAGACGGCAAAATGGATGAGCACTCCCAGTCATACTCCTTTGGCTCATCGTATTATCAGGAAGGGGAGTTCAGCTCGTACATCCCCATCATGAATGGATGCAACAATTTTTGCTCCTACTGCATAGTTCCCTATGTTCGGGGAAGGGAAGTGTCGCGTCCTCTTGATGATATTCTTAAGGAAATGGCCTTCCTTGACTCCAAGGGAGTGAAGGAAGTGACACTGCTTGGGCAGAATGTGAACAGTTACCACTATGAGCATGAGCAAAGCATCATCAACTTCCCGAAACTCCTCAAGCATCTGTGTGCCCTTCCCTTGTCATCCATTCGATGGATCCGCTTTGAAAGTCCTCATCCGAAGGATTTCACGCATGAGCTGATCCAAGTGATTGCAGAAGAGGAGAAGATTGCCCGTCATCTCCATATTCCCCTGCAAAG
>RZYT01000356.1 GCA_009930195.1 Spirochaetia bacterium
CCCGGCTTCACATTGATGGAATAGAGGAAGAGCTCCGAACGGGGATCGACCTGCTTGGCACCTGTCTCCGCATTGTATGCCGCCTGGATACCCAGCAGGTAACGACCGAGGAGTGGCTTCGACGACACCCTCATCTGCAGGTTGTATTGTTGCTGCTTCCAGTCGCTCAGGTTGGGGTCGACCGGATAGTAGGGTACTCCCCGGTAGGGATCGAGCATCGCCGTGTTGAATCGTGTATTGCGGACTGTTTCATTGTTGTAGGAAAAGCGGCCCCAGGCGTAGGCGTTGCCCAGCTGTTGTCCACCTTCTGTCACCACACTGAGCTGACGCTCCTTTTCGCCCTGCTGCTCCCTTTTGAATTCACCGTCGGTCATCTGATAACCGGCCTCAAGGGTGCCATAACTCTGCAGGCTGTCGAGTCCGATGCCGGCACCGTTGTTGCTCTCAAACCAGGTGGCACGTGCTTTCCTGAGCTCAATAGAGAGAGGGGAAGAGAGTGCTCTCTGCTCCTGTGCCGTGGTGTAGCTCATCACCTGAAGGGCTACGGCTGTCAGCAACAGCCCTTTGATTGATTGTTTGTATATGCTGTTCATAATCGTTCCTCTTTTTTGCTATTTCCAGCTGTTCCAGGAGGGAGCCTGCGCATCGTATCTCCTGATCTGCGGGGTATCCATCACCTCAAAATCTTCAGTACTGTTGTTGGTATCCTGCAGGATGACCCTTCCATCGGAACGTGTCTCCTTCACCTTTCTGGCCACACTCTTCGCCACATAGGTACCGTTTACCGTGGCAGCACCGGCATCCAGTACCGCCGGCATTCGTTTCAACTCCATCTGGTTGGGGTTCCCAACGTTCTCCATTGCATCCACCACCGATTCAATGGGTATCCGGTAGCTCTGTGCGGTTGAGCCCACGGGACTCACCACCTCGGTGGTACTGTTGGGGTCGATCTGCTCAGACGGGACAAACAGGACAAAAGCTCCACCGAAAACGGTGGTCAGCCATTGTGGAGTAGGTCTGGGCCAGAAAGCCATCTTCATGTTTATGGCAGGGTTATCCTGAATCAGTGAGGTGGTCCTGACCAGTGTCTCAAACTCGGCACTCAACAGGTTGACCGGTGCCGTGGGATTGAGGTTGGCTTTTGTATGGTCATCGGCCATCTGGGCGATGATGATCGACTCACCCGGTTGCAGGGGGTAATCGGCCGTGTCGGGTACCTGCCAGATCTGCAGGGCATAGACATACTGATCGGCATCCTCTCCCGGCCACACAGGCAGGTTGGCTGTAGCAGTCAACGGGTTTATGATGGCAATGGCAAGCCCACGGACGTTCTGCTCGAGGTCGCTGTTGTTATAAATCTCATAGAACTGATCACGGAAGTAGGAGCCACCCGTGGGTGTTCGCGATCCGCTGTAATAAACCTCCTTGAAGAGGAGTGCTCCCGCCCTGGCAGCACCCACATCGACGGTGATCGTCTCCTGATCATCCACGATCCCCACATTCACCACATTGCCGTTGTAGTTGTAGGTGAACCCATCCTCGCTCTTCTCCGCACTCACCGTGATGGTGTAGATGCCGGGGATGATGTTGTTGACCGTGACCGGCTCATTGGGTGACATGGTGGTGGTCAGCTCGTAGCGCTCGGCGAAATTGACCAGCTTCACCTGCAGCTGATCGGGCAGCGGTGCCGTACCCAGGTTGAGATTCACCTCGATGGTGGCACTCAGTGGTACCATCTCTTCCATACCGGAGACACTCCGGAACTGCTCACAGGAGAGCAGAGCCAGTATCAACGGAAGGAGCAGGGTATATCTTCTTATTTTCTGCTTCATATGATTATTTGTTATTGATCTGATGTAATAAATGGAAAGTATCTGTATGCATCTGTTCGTTACTGCTTGCTATTTCAACTGCAGTGCCAGCTCAAAACCAAAATAGATGGGTATGTTGAGTCGTGTAAACGAACCGGGTGTTCGCTTGCTCTCATAGAGCGGTCTGCTGTTGAACATATTGTTCGCA
>RZYT01000357.1 GCA_009930195.1 Spirochaetia bacterium
CTGCTGGGGTTTTCCTTCGGTGCCAATTTTGTGCTCTATGCCGCAGTCATCGCCCATGCATACCCGCTTCACTTCTTCTCTTCGCTCTATCCGCTCTGCTTTCTCTTCTACGGCATTGCAGGCCTTCTGGGCCCGGGCATCGGTGGGTGGCTTCGCGATGCAACAGGCTCGTATATGACATCCCTGGTGCTTTGCTTGCTCATTGTGTTCTTCTCCGCTCTGCTCCTGTTCATCAAGCGCAGGCGCCTGCAACCATGAAAAAACCCGCTCTTCCTGAAAGGAAAAACGGGCTGTGTTGCTTGGAGCCAAAGGGACTCGAACCCTCTACCTACTGATTGCGAACCAGTCGCTCTACCAGATGAGCTATGGCCCCAAATTGCATACACAAAACTACCCTAGAGCGGCAAAACTGTCAACTCATCCGACCCAATGCTGAGGCAATGAACCTCAGGAAGAGTGGGTGGGGACGGTTGGGGCGGCTCTTGAACTCCGGATGGTACTGAACCCCCACGAAGAAGGGGTGGTCAGCAAGCTCCACAGCCTCCACCAGTGACCCGTCGGGGCTGGTGCCGCTGATGACCAACCCCGCATCCGCGAGTGCTTCGCGGAAGGAGTTGTTGAACTCATAGCGGTGGCGATGACGCTCTGCGATCAGCAGTTCTCCCCGGTAGGCTTCGCTCATCTGAGAGGGAGCGCTCACTACACACGGGTAGGTGCCGAGGCGCATGGTCCCCCCCTTGGGAATGTTTCCCCTCTGGTCGGGCATCAGGGCGATGACCGGATGCTTTGAGTCAGGATTGAACTCACTGGAGTGGGCATCGGCATACCCGAGTACGTGCCGGGCGTATTCGATGACGGCAATCTGCATGCCAAGGCAGATGCCGAGATAGGGAATCTTGTGTTCCCGTGCATACTGGGCTGCAAGAATCTTGCCTTCGATGCCACGGTCTCCGAAGCCTCCGGGTACCAGGATGCCGTCGGCCTTTGCCAGCAAGGCTTCCCTGCTTTGCTCAGTCACCAGTTCCGAGTCGACCCAGTCGATCGTTACCTGGGCCCCTTGGGCCCAACTTGCATGCTTGAGCGCTTCCATGACTGACAGGTATGCATCGTGGAGTTGGATGTATTTGCCTACCAGGGCAATGCGTACCGGCTTGTCTGCCTTGGTGATGCGGTCGAGCATCGCTTCCCATTCGGTGAGGTCGGGTTGGTTTGTATCAAGCTGCAGTTCCCTGACCACAATCTCATCCAGCTTTTCGGCATGCAGCATCATCGGAGCCTCATAGAGGACACCGACTGTCTTGTTCTCAATGACACAGTCGCGCTTCACATTGCAAAAGAGGGCGATCTTCTCCTTGATGTCGGCTTCGAGAATCTCATCAGAGCGGGTGACGATGATATCGGGGAAGATTCCCGAGGCCATCAACTCCTTGACTGAGTGCTGGGTGGGTTTGCTCTTGTGCTCGCCGCTGCTCTTCAGGTAGGGGACCAGCGTCACATGGATGAAGAGGCAGTTGTGTCTGCCGACCTCGTGACCTATCTGGCGGATTGCCTCCAGAAACGGCTGGCTTTCGATGTCACCGGTGGTTCCCCCGATCTCAGTGACCACCACATCGGCCGCAGTCTTCTTTGCAAGCGAGTAGATTGCTTCCTTGATTTCCGTGGTCACGTGGGGGATGATCTGCACCGTCGAGCCGAGGTAGGCGCCACTGCGCTCCTTGGTCAGCACGTTCCAGTAGACCCTGCCGCTGGTGAGGTTGGAAAACTTGTTCAGATCCTCATCTATGAACCGCTCGTAGTGCCCAAGGTCGAGGTCGGTCTCCGACCCGTCCTCGGTCACGAACACCTCCCCATGCTGGTAGGGACTCATTGTGCCGGGATCCACGTTCATATAAGGATCGAGCTTCTGCGCGGCGATCTTCAGGCCGCGTGCCTTGAGCAATCTTCCGAGTGAAGCTGCCGTAATGCCTTTGCCAAGGCCTGATACGACCCCGCCGGTAACAAAAATATGTTTG